>CALMWM010000378.1 GCA_937873435.1 uncultured Gallionellaceae bacterium | reverse complement strand
GTTGTCGGCGTTTTATCAGGCTCCCTACGAACCATTCAAATCGGATCGAATCAAGCCGCTCGACCTGCTCAAAAATCTCAAGCGCGAATACGTGGAACAAAGCCAGTGGCTCCCGGTCGAGGAAACCTCGGAGGGGCTGGTCATCCTCACCACCGACCCCGAAATGATCCGTGCGTCGCGTATCGCCAATAATGTTTTCCCAAAACACAAACTAGTTTACAAGGTCTGTACCGGCAAGGATTTCGCCAACACCATCAACCAGTTCTTCGGTGCTGACGTCGACGAAACCTCGATCGGCGACATGCTTTCCACCTTGGACGAGGACAGCAGCGAGGAAGCTGGTACCGCCGATGAAGTCAGCGCCGCCGCCGACAACGAACTGGTGAAACTGGTCAACAAGGTGATCATCGATGCCTACCAGCAAGGCGCTTCCGACATCCACATCGAACCGGGCATCGGCAAGGACAAGGTGCAAATCCGTTTCCGCCGCGACGGTTCGCTGGGCAACTATATCGAAATTCCGGCGAGCTACCGCAATGCGCTGATCGCCCGGCTGAAGATCATGTGCGACCTGGATATTTCCGAAAAGCGTAAACCCCAGGACGGCAAGATCAAGTTCAAGAAATACGGCCCGCTCGATATCGAACTGCGCGTTGCCACCATCCCCACCGCCGGCGGCGTGGAAGACATCGTGATGCGCATCCTTGCCGCCGGCGAGCCGATCCCGCTGGAAAAACTCGGGCTTTCCCAGCGCAATTTCACCACACTGAAGCAGGTAATCGACAAGCCCTACGGCCTGTTCTTCGTGTGCGGCCCGACCGGCTCCGGCAAAACCACCACCTTGCACTCGGTGCTGAAATACCTCAACACCACGGAAACCAAAATCTGGACCGCCGAAGACCCGGTTGAAATCACCCAGAAGGGACTGCGCCAGGTACAGATGAATCCCAAGGCGGGGCTGACTTTTGCAGTCGCGATGCGGGCCTTCTTGCGCGCCGACCCGGACGTCATCATGGTAGGTGAAATGCGCGACAAGGAAACCGTGTCCACCGGCATCGAAGCCTCGCTGACCGGCCACTTGGTGCTGGCCACGCTGCACACCAACAGCGCCCCGGAATCGATCATCCGCCTGCTCGATATGGGGATGGACCCCTTCAACTTTTCCGATGCGCTGCTTGGCATCCTGGCGCAACGCCTGGCCAAGCGCCTGTGCGGCAAATGCAAAAAACCGCATGTTGCCGGGGCAGACGAACTCAGGCAGATGCTCAGTGAGTACTGCACCGAACTGACCAATACCGAAAGTTGGAAAAAAGACCCCAAGGCAGCACAAGAGGCCATCTACAAGGAATGGCGCCAGCAGTTCGCCAATGAAAAGGGGGAATTCACCATTTACGAGCCAATCGGATGCGATGCCTGCAACGGCGGCTACAAGGGCCGACTCGGTCTGCACGAACTGCTGGTAGGCACCGATGCCACCAAGAAATGCATCCAGGAACACGCCCGCGTCGCCGAAATGTTCGCCACCGCGATGGAGGACGGGATGCGCACCCTCAAACAGGACGGCATCGAAAAAGTGTTGCAAGGCATCACCGACATGAAGCAAATCCGCTCGGTGTGCATCAAGTAGCCTTTATTAGGACGCCCCCCATGAACCACACCATCGCACACCTTCTGAAACAACTGGAACAGTTGAATGCTATCGGCAAGGCATTGTCGGCGGAAAAAGACATCTCCCGCCTGCTGGAAGGCATTCTGCTCGCCGCCATGCACGCCACCAACGCCGATGCCGGCACGCTTTACCGCGTGCACAACATGCAGTACCTGACTTTCGAGATCATGCGCACCAAGTCGCTCGGAATTGCACTCGGCGGAACCAGCGGCGAATCCATCGACTTGCCGCTAATCCGGCTCCACGACGCAGCCGGCCTGCCCAACCTCTCAACGGTGGTCACCCGCTCGGTGCTCAACGGCGAAATCGTCAACATCGAAGACGCCTATGCTTCGAAAGAATTCGACCATTCAGGCACGCAAGCGTATGACCAGAAAATTCATTACCGTACCCAATCTGTGCTCGCGGTGCCGTTGAAGAACCACGAAGACAAAGTCATCGCCGTCCTGCAATTGATCAACGCCAAGCATGAAAGCAGCGGAAACATCCAGCCCTTTTCGCAGGAAGACCAGCGCCTGGTCGAGTCGCTCGCATCACAGGCCGCCATCGTCTTCACCAACCGGGAACTGATCCACCACCTCGAATACAAGCAACTCGAACAGCTCAACACCATCGGCAAGGCGCTGTCGGCGGAAAAGGACATTGACCGTTTGCTGGAAGCCATCCTTCTCGCCGCCAAGCGCATCACCAACGCCGATGCAGGCACGCTATACCGCGTGCACGACATGCAATACCTGACATTCGAGATCATGCGCACCGACTCACTCGGTTTCGCGCTCGGCGGCACCACCGGAAAGCCGATCACACTGCCTCCGATCCAGTTGTATACCCCGGAAGGACAACCCAATAATTCCGCCGTGGCCGCCTACGCGGTATTGCAGGACAAGACCATCAGCATCGAAGACGCCTACACCGCGGAAGGCTTCGATTTCCGCGGCACGCGCTTCTTCGACCAGAAGAACCACTACCGCTCGCAATCTTTCCTCACCGTGCCGATGAAGAACCACGAGAACGAAATCATCGGCGTGCTGCAACTGATCAATGCCAAGGATACCGCCAGCGGAGAGAACGTCCCCTTCTCGGAGGAAGACCAGCGCCTGGTCGAATCGCTCGCGTCCCAGGCCGCCATTGCGCTCACCAACCGGCAATTGATCAACCAGCTGGAAGAACTGTTCGAATCCTTCATCAAACTCATCAACATCGCCATCGACGACAAATCGCCCTATACCGGCGGCCACTGCGAGCGTGTGCCGGTGCTCACGTTGATGCTGGCGGATGCCGCGAACAAGGCCTCGCAAGGCATCTGGAAGGATTTTCACCTGGCCGACCGGAATCTTTACGAACTGAAAATCGCCGGCCTGCTGCACGACTGCGGCAAAGTCACCACGCCGGTCCATGTGGTGGACAAATCGACCAAGCTGGAAACCCTGTTCGACCGCATCCACCTGGTCGATACGCGCTTCGAGGTACTCAAGCGCGATGCAGATATTGAGCTGCTGCGCGGCAAGCTGGTAGCACTTGAACAAGGCGACCAGGCTGCCGCCGCAGCGCTGGAAGAAACCTGCCGCGAACGCATCCGCCAGCTCGACGACGACCGCGAATTCCTGCGCAAATGCAATCTCGGCGGCGAATTCATGTCGGAGGCCCTGCAACAACGCGTCAAGGCCATCGCCGCCTATCGCTGGGTCGACGTCAACGGGCAACAAGCACCGTTTCTCTCGGACGACGAAACGGATTGCCTGAACATCGCCAAAGGCACGCTCACCGACGCCGAACGCAAAGTCATCAACCACCACATCGTCGCCACCATCAAAATGCTGGAAGCCCTGCCTTGGCCCAAGCATTTGCACAACGTTCCCGAATTCGCCGGCGGCCACCACGAACGCATGGACGGCAAAGGCTACCCGCGCGGCCTGACCGGCGAGCAAATGTCGCTGCAAGCCCGCATGATGGGTATTGCCGACATATTCGAGGCGCTTACCGCCAAGGACAGGCCCTACAAGCGCGGCAAGACGCTGACCGAAGCGCTAACCATCCTCGGACGGATGAAACAGGATCACCACGTCGATCCCGACCTGTTCGACCTGTTTATCCGCGAGAAAGTTTACCTGCGCTACGCCAGGGAATTCCTCGAAGCGGAGCAGATCGACGAAGTCGATGAAAGCAAAATCCCCGGTTACAGCGCATAACAGGTGACGCAATACGTCACTTTTTGCCCTTGATTACCCTTCAATAAAAATGGACATCGATGCGGTGATTGATTTTTAAGGCGGAATCCATCTGGCACGGCTGTTGCAAGTATTCCAGGCAAGCAAATACCGAGTGGGTTTGCTTTGAACCAATCACTTCATTACTAGGAGCTCACCATGAAAAAAGTTCAACAAGGCTTTACCCTCATCGAATTGATGATCGTAGTCGCCATCATCGGCATTTTGGCCGCCGTGGCTATCCCGTCCTACCAGGATTACACGGCCAAGGCAAAACATGGCGCGGCTTTGCACGAAATCGCCGCTGGCAAAACCGGCTTCGAAACAATGATGTCCTCCGGCGGCACCCCCGCAGCAGCAACCGACATCAAACTTAATTCGCCGACGGCTAACTGCACGATTACCGTTACCGCCACGACCATTGCCTGCGTAGTTGTAGGTGGACCTACCACCGTGCAAGGAAAAACCATCACTTTGACTCGCGATGCGACGACTGGTGCTTGGTCCTGCGCATCCACGGCCCTCCAGAAGTTCGTTGGCCCGGTCGCAGAGTGCACGGGTACCTAATACGCCTAAGCTAGTATAAAACCGGATGGCGGCTTGAGCCGCCATCCGGTTTTTTTTGTCCAAATTTTGGCTGTTGGAAATAGCTCGACAGAGTGAAAGTTGAGCCTGCTGCCAGCAAATGTATCATTCGCCGGATTACCCTGCGATTATCTGATTACGGTTTCTGTAGCCCCACCCAGTCCCGTGCGAACTGCCAAGCCGTGCGCCCGCTTCGTGAACCGCGTTCCAGCGCCCACAGCAAGGCGGCTTGGCGCACGGCTTCGGAACCGGCTTGCGCCACGCCGAAAACACGCAGCCAGCGCACCGCGATTTCCAGATACTCGTCCTGACCGAAGGGATAGAAAGATAGCCACAGGCCGAAGCGTTCGGACAGCGAAACTTTCTCCTCCACGGCTTCGCCGGGATGCACTTCCCCGTCGGCGTGGCGCGTCTCCAGGTTTTCCGTCATGTATTCCGGCATCAGGTGACGGCGGTTGGAGGTGGCGTAAATCAGAAGGTTATCCGGGGGGGATGCAAGCGAACCGTCGAGCGCCGCCTTGAGTGCCTGGTAGCCGGGTTCGCCGGCCTCGAATGACAAATCATCGCAGAATAAAATAAAGCGCTCCGACCTGCCGTAGATCAGCTCGACGATCTCCGGCAAATCGAGCAGGTCGTGCTTGTCGACTTCGATCAGGCGCAGCCCCTTGGCCGAGTACTTGTCGAGCATCGCCTTGACCAGCGAGGATTTGCCGGTGCCGCGCGCGCCGGTGAGCAACACATTGTTGGCCGGGCGCCCAGCGACGAACTGACGGGTATTCCGGTCGATGCGTTGCTTCTGCTCTTCGACGCCGTGCAGGTTTTTTAGTTGAATGCGCTGGGGATGGGGGATTGCCTGGAGCTCCGCCCGCCCATTGCGGCGGCGCCAGCGGAAGGCGATTGCTGATTCCCAGGCGGGAGCAACGGGCGGGGGCGGCAAAAGCTCTTCGAGGCGTGCCAGCACTGCTTCGGCACGCGCCAGAAAAGTCTCAGCTGCGGTATTCGGCATTGATCCTGACGTAATCGTAGGAAAAGTCGCAAGTCCATAGCGTGGCATCCGCCACTCCGCGATTCAGTTCGACGCGCACCAGGATTTCCGCTTCCTTCATCACCCGTGCGCCGTCTTCCTCGCGGTAGGCCGGGCTGCGGCCACCATTCTCGGCCACCAGCACGTCTCCCAGGTAGAGCCTGATTTTCGCCACATCCAGGTCGGCGATGCCGGCATAGCCAATTGCGGCAAGTATCCGTCCGAGGTTGGGATCTGACGCGAAAAACGCGGTTTTCACCAACGGCGAATGGGCGATGGCATAGCCCACCTGGCGGCATTCCTCGCGGCTGATCCCGCCTTCGACCCGGATAGTCATGAATTTGGTGGCGCCTTCGCCGTCGCGCACGATGGCTTGCGCCAATTGCGCTGCTACTTCGGTCACCGCATCGCGTAGCGCCGTGTATTGTGCACTGGCAACGTCGCCGATTTCCGCTAATGCTGCTTCGCCGCTGGCTATCAGCATGAAGGAATCGTTGGTGGAGGTGTCGCCGTCCACCGTGATGCAATTGAAGGAGTGATCGGCGGCGTGGCGCACCATGGCATCGAGCGCAGCCTGGCCGACGGCGGCGTCGGTCGCCACGTAACCGAGCATGGTCGCCATGTTCGGGTGAATCATGCCGGAACCTTTGGCGATGCCGGTGACCGTCACGCTCACGCCGTCGATGACGACCTGCTTCGACACTGCCTTGGGCTGGATGTCGGTAGTCATGATCGCCTGTGCGGCGTCGAACCAGTTATTTTCCTTTAGATCGGCAACAGCGGCAGGCAGACCGGCGACGAGCTTGTCTACCGGCAGCGGCTCCATGATCACGCCGGTGGAATACGGCAGGATCTGTTCCGCGCTACAACCCAGTTGTGCCGCAAGTTCGCTGCAAGTACGCCGGGCGCGCGCCAAGCCGTCGTCGCCGGTGCCGGCATTGGCGTTGCCGGTATTCACCAGCAGCGCCTTGATCGGTTGGCCGCAGGCCAGGTGCGCTTTAGCCAGGATTACCGGTGCAGCACAAAAGCGGTTGAGGGTGAAGACGCCCGCCACTTTCGCCTTGTCGCCCAGCTTGATGACCAGCAAATCCTTGCGCTCGGCTTTCTTGATCCCGGCGCTTGCGATGCCGAGGGAAATGCCTTTTACCGGCAGCAGTTGTTCGGGAGTCGGGATAGCAAGATTGACGGGCATGTCGGGTCTCCGTAAATCAACTCAATTTGCCGTGGCACTGCTTGTACTTCTTGCCCGAGCCGCACGGACAGGGATCGTTGCGCCCGACCTTGTCGCCGGCGCGGACAAAGGGATGGTGCTCGGATTCTTCTTCGTTTTCATCGCCCGCCAGCGCCTCGTCGTAAGCGGCGTGGTGGTATTGGACGTTAGACGGTGCCGGTGCGTCCATCGCCTCGACATCCTGCTCGCTGCGCACCTGAACGGTCATGACGATTTTAGTTACTTCGCTCTTCACTGTGTCGAGCAGCGAGGCGAATAGTTCGAAAGCCTCGCGTTTGTATTCCTGCTTCGGGTTCTTCTGCGCATAGCCGCGCAAGTGAATACCCTGGCGCAGATGATCGAGGGCGGCAAGGTGCTCGCGCCAGTGGCTATCGAGGCTTTGCAGCATCACCGCGCGCTCGAAATTGTGCATGGTTTCCATGCCCACGGCTTCCAGCTTCGCTTGATACAAGGCATGGGCGGCGATGGCGACACGCTGGCGCAGGCCGTGCTCGTCGAGGCTGGATTCCTCGTCCAGCCACTGCTGCAGGGGAAGCTCCAGATGCAGTTCGGCAGCGAGGATTTTCTCCAGGCCGGGCACGTCCCACTGTTCTTCCATGCTGCCAGGCATGATGTGCTGGCTGATCAGGTCGTTGACCACATCCTCGCGCATAGCAGCGATGGTTTCCGAAATATCGTCGACTTCCAGCAACTCGTTGCGCTGCTGGTAGATCACCTTGCGCTGGTCGTTGGAGACGTCGTCGTATTCCAGCAATTGCTTGCGGATATCGAAGTTGCGCGCCTCTACCTTGCGCTGCGCGTTCTCGATGGCGCGCGTCACCCACGGATGCTCGATGGCTTCGCCCTCGGGCATTTTCAGTCTATCCATGATCGCCGCCACGCGGTCGGAGGCGAAGATACGCAACAAAGGATCTTCCAGCGACAGGTAGAAACGGCTGGAACCCGCGTCGCCCTGACGTCCGGCACGCCCGCGCAGCTGGTTGTCGACCCGGCGCGATTCGTGGCGCTCGGTGCCGATGATGTGCAGGCCGCCCGCCGCCAGCACTTGTTCATGCACTGGCTGCCATTTTGCCTTGAGCTCGGCCAGACGCTTTTCCTTTTCTTCCGCACTCGCAGATTCGTCGTCGTGAATTTTGCGGGAATCGTTCTCGATGCTGCCGCCCAGCACGATGTCGGTACCGCGGCCCGCCATATTGGTAGCGATGGTGATCATTTTCGGCCCACCCGCCTGCGCGACGATTTCCGCTTCGCGGGCGTGCTGCTTGGCATTGAGCACCTGGTGCGGCAATTTCTCCTTGGTCAGCAGGCTGGACAGGTACTCCGAAGTCTCGATCGAGGTGGTCCCCACCAGCACCGGCTGGCCGCGCTCCTGGCACACCTTGATATCGTTGATTACCGCCTGATATTTTTCCTTGGCGCTGCGGTAGACCTGATCCATGCGGTCATCGCGCACCCTCGGGCGGTGCGGGGGGATCACCACGGTTTCCAGGTT
>CALMWM010000377.1 GCA_937873435.1 uncultured Gallionellaceae bacterium | reverse complement strand
CTTCGGCATCGACGAACATTGGTCGCCGCGCCCGGTGCGCGCCTGGCAGCTCGATTTGCTGTTCGTGCCGCTGGTCGGTTTCGATATGGAAGGCTACCGGCTCGGCATGGGCGGCGGATTTTACGATGCCAGCCTGGGCTACCTGAGCCGCCGCCGGATCTGGCGCAAACCCCTGCTGGTCGGGGTCGGCTACGAATGCCAGAAAGTGGCGCGGGTGCCGCGCGAGCCATGGGATATTCCACTCGACGCGGTGGTTACTGAAAAATCCTGGTATAGGTGCTGATAGGCGCAGAGTGCGTATGCCAAAGTGGCGGGCAAACAACGGGTACGTTTGGTTTCAGCAAATTTATCCATCCTGCGGCTCTGGTAGGTGCTTGTTTGTGCTGATAATGAATGCGCATAAGCCTTCTTGGATATCTGCCATGTTGCCCGCCAAGCCAAACGCTCCCTCAACCTGTCGGTGAAGAACGCCCTGATTCAGGAAGCCAAAAGCCTCGACATCAATTTGTCGCGGGAATTCGAAACCCACCTGGAAACCCTGTTCAAACAGCGCCGCCAGGAAAAATGGCTGGTGGAAAACCGTGCCGCGCTGGACGCCTACAATGAACACGTGGAACGCAACGGAGTGTTCAGCGACGGCTTGCGGGGGTTCTGATGGCGCAATTCGACGTTTACCGCAATCCCAACCCGGCAACCGCCCGCACATCCCCTATCTACTCGACGTACAATCCGGCTTGCTGACGGGCTTTCGGTGTCGCCACCTTCAGGCTCATGGCATTGAGCGGCCCATGCCCTTGTGCTAGGATAACCTCATGAAAAATATTTCCATATCAGGCGCCAAGTGCGAGTTCGCACCCGATTCGCAGCAGCGCCAGCAGGTAAAGATCGTCAAGATCGAGAAGGCTTTTAGCAAGGCGGCGCGGCAGGCGGCATTCGTCGAATCCGTTGCAAAATTGCCGATGAATGAAGCGGTATCGCGCGCCAAACTGATAGCCAAGGTAAACACTTGCGATTTTCGTATTGTTCGTATGCCAGGGTAACGGGTGAGCGCCGGTTTTGATTGGTTCCAACCGGGTGATCTTTCGGCTTTCTTCAAAGCCCTCCGCAAATCTCCCCACCCTGCTGTCCTGGTCGGCGGCCAGTCTCTGACATTTTGGATTGATTTCTTCAATATCCCCGTACCCGAGATAGACACGCCGTATCTGACGCAAGACGCTGACGTTCTGGCAACAAAACACGATGCGCAAATTGTTTCCATGGTTGTCAGAAAAGCGTCGGCATCCTGTTCGCTCATTTCACTTGACGGTTATTCCTGTGTGGGCGCGGCAAGCGCCTTCGGCAACTTGCCGAAGGCAGGCGGAAACCGCAGCTTGGCCCGCTGGAGTAGCTCATTTGGTACAAGGATTGAATTCTTTCAGGCGCCATTTATTAAAGATTCTGTTGTAAATGGGAAAATTATGGGCATAATGTCCGCAATTGTTCCCAGATACGGAGTTCGCCATGGCGACAGTTTTCCATACCGGCCCCGACCGCGACATAGCGACGAGCTACCTCAGCGCAGCGCTCAAAACCCACAAACAAGCAGAGATTGCCCGCCACTTGGGCGTGGATGCCCGTACCGTCCGCCGTTGGGTGGTCGAACAATCGGTGCCGGCGCATTACGCATTCGGCCTGCAACGTCTCCTGCCGCTGGAGATGCCGCTTGCCGGCGATGCCCCGTTTACCTTCATCGACCTGTTTGCAGGCATCGGCGGCATCCGCAAGGCTTTCGAAGACTTGGGCGGGCATTGCGTGTTCACCAGCGAGTGGGACAGCTACGCGCAGAAAACCTATGCCGACAATTACCCCGGCGGTCACCAGATCAACGGGGATATCACGCAAGTGGATGCAGCGGACATTCCCGATCACGATGTCCTGCTGGCAGGTTTCCCGTGCCAGCCTTTTTCCATTGCCGGGGTCAGTAAAAAAAATGCCTTGGGCAAGGCACACGGCTTTGCCTGCGAAACCCAAGGCACCCTGTTTTTCGATGTCGCCCGCATCATCGCGGAGAAACAGCCGCGCGCCTTTCTGCTGGAGAACGTCAAGAACCTCGTCTCGCACGACAAGGGGCGAACCTTCGACGTCATTCGCCGGACGCTGAGCGAAGAGCTGGGTTATCACATCCACTACCGCGTGATAGATGGCGCCCACTTCGTGCCGCAGCACCGCGAGCGGATACTTATCGTCGGTTTCCGCGAACCCACGGCGTTTGATTTCGATGCTTTGCCGTTGCCTGCGAAAGGTAGGCGTACCTTGCGCGAGATTCTGCACAAAACCGATGGCAGCGAGCCTCGTTTAACGTGGGATGGCGACCGCTTTTTCGATCACGCCGGTCAGCAAGTCGATTCCAAATACACCCTAACTCCCAATCTCTGGGCCTATTTGCAAAGCTATGCCGAGAAACATCGCGCCAAGGGCAACGGCTTTGGCTTCGGATTGGTCACGCCCGATAGCGTCACCCGTACTCTGTCGGCTCGCTATTACAAGGACGGCTCGGAAATTCTTGTCTATCAGGGGGAGGGCATCAATCCGCGCCGCTTGACGCCTCGCGAATGCGCACGGTTGATGGGGTTCCCGGATACATTCAAGATTCCGGTTTCGGATACGCAGGCTTACAAATTGTTTTCTCAAGCGGCAGTTGTGCCGATGATAGATGCAACTGCTAAACTCATGACTTCTTACATTTCTTTCAAGGATTCGGCGAGTATGGTTGCTACCGTGACCTCGCCGAAAGACGTTATGGCTAAAGGGCTTTGGACAAAAGAGCAAGTAAAGCTGGCCTTCCACTTGTATTGTCAGCTTCCCTATGGGCGAATTTACAGTCGTAACCCGGAAATAATTGCATTGGCGAAGGTTATTAGTCGTACACCTGACGCAGTTGCTATGAAGATGCTTAACATCGCAAGCCTTGATCCTGCCATTACGAGTACGGGGCGAGTAGGCTTGGGAAATGCCTCGGCATTGGATCGCGAGGTATGGGACGAATTTCACTCGGATTGGGAAAGGCTTGCCGTGGAGTGCCAATTACTTCGGCAGCAATTAGACAAAAATGCCGTGGAGGACTTGGAGCCGGAAAACGATGAGTTATTGCCAGAAGATTTCTCTGGG
>CALMWM010000376.1 GCA_937873435.1 uncultured Gallionellaceae bacterium | reverse complement strand
GGAGCGGCCTTGGCCGCGAAACAGCGTGAGCCGATTTATTCAGCGTTTCCCTAGCTGTCGGACTTCTGGCGCGACTCGATGTTATCGAGTTCGCGTTCCATTTCCTCGTCGGAAAGGGGACGGTATTGCGAGCTTTCGCCTTGCGGTGAAATGCCTGCTTCCCCCGTTTCGGCACTCGGCGCGGCTTCGGCCTTTTTTGCCAGAAATCCGGCAACGATCACGCCCAGTTCGTACAGCAGCCACAGGGGCATTGCCAGCATGAATTGCGAAACCACGTCCGGCGGAGTGAAAATCGCCGCGACGATGAAGGCGCCGACGATCACGTAGGGACGCGCTTCCTTGAGCTGGACGATACTGACGATCCCCATGCGCACCAGCAACACCACCGCCACCGGCACCTCGAAAGTCACACCGAAAGCCACGAACAAGGTCAACACGAAATCCAGGTACTTGTTGATATCCGTCATCCAGCTCACCCCTTCCGGGGTGAACGCGGTCATGGCGCTGAAGATCACCGGAAAGACCAGGAAATAGGCGAACGCCATGCCGCACAGGAACAGCAGCGTACTCGCAACCACCAGCGGGATGGTCGTCTTTTTTTCATGCGCATACAGGCCGGGGGCGATGAATGCCCAGATCTGGTACAGCACGTAGGGCAGCGCGATCAGGAAAGCCACCAGCATGGTCACTTTCACCGGCACGAAAAACACCCCGACCACATCGGTGGCGATCATCTGTCCGCCCTTGGGCAAGGTCGCCAGCAGCGGCTTGGCGAGCAAGGTGTAAAGGTCCTTGGCGAAAGGAAACAGGCAGACGAACACCACCACCACGGCGATAATCGCGCGCAACAGGCGATTGCGCAACTCGATCAGATGGGAGATGAAGGTATCGCTGAGTTCTTCCGGGGTACTCATCAGGCGGTTTTTTCCGGCTTGACGGGCGCGGCATCGAGCCCGAGTTCCAATTGGGGAGAAACCGGTGCCGCTGCTGCGACCGGCGCGGGCGGCGAAATCGCTTCAGGCGCGGGCACTGGTTCGGCCAGCGCAGCCGGCGTGGGTTCGGCCACCATTGCCGGTACCGGTTCGACCGCCGCTTGCACCGACTCTGCCGCTTGCTTGAATTCCTGGCTGGTGCGGTTGATCTCGTCGGTCATGGTGTGTTCCATGTTGCGCGCGCTGGCCCGCATGTCCGCTTCCAGCTTGCGCAACTCTTCGAGTTTCAACTCGCGGTTGATATCCGTCTTGACCTCGGAAACGTAACGCTGCACTCGCCCGAACAGCAGGCCGAGGGTACGCGCCACCTTGGGCAAACGTTCCGGCCCGACCACGATCAGGGTGACGATGCCGATAAGGATGAGTTCCGAGAAACTGACGTCGAACATGGAAACCTTTTTTTAGAGGCGAGCGCTTGCGGCGCAATATGTCTGGCTATTGCGCCCGGCAAAACCTGATTTAAGAAACCGTCTTGTTCTTGACTTCGCCTTCGATGGTCTGCCCATCCTGCTGGGCCGCCGGCTGTTGGATTTGCTGCGCCGGCTGTGCCGGTTCGCCTTCCTTGACCGCTTCCTTGAAGCTTTTCACCGCGCCGCCCAAGTCGCTGCCGACGTTGCGCAGTTTCTTGGTGCCGAATACCACCAGCACGATCACCAATACGATCAGCCAATGCCAGATGCTAAATGAACCCATTTTCGTCTCCTAAAAAACAGTGCTTAGTTGTTAGTGTTGAGTGCTGAGTTTCGGAGCGCTTTGCGCGTTATATCAAACGCGACTTCCTTCACTAAACACTCAAAACTAAACACTTAACACTGCCGTTAATCCAGATGCGACAGCTTGCCGCCGCCGTATACATGCACATGCAGGTGGAAAACCACCTGGCCACCGTCCTTGCCGGTGTTGATCGCGGTCTTGAAGCCGCCTTGCAGCCCGTGTTCCTTGGCCAGTTTCGGCGCGAGCAGCAACAAGCGACCGAGCATTTCCTCATCGTACCCGGAATCGCACTCCAGCAGGGAAGCGATGTGGTGCTTGGGGACGATCATGAAATGCACCCGGGCTATCGGATTGATGTCGTGGAAAGCGAAAAATTCCTCATCTTCGTAAACTTTCTTGCAGGGGATTTCGCCCGCCACGATCTTGCAAAAAATACAGTCGCTCATTTTTCGCCTCTCGCTGCCTTCTCGTCTATGCCGGACAGCCCTTCGCGGCGCGCCAGCTCGTTCAACACGTCGGCGGGACGTAACCCCTGGTCGGCCAGCAGCACCAGGCTGTGGAACCACAAATCAGCCATCTCGTAAACCAGCTGCGCTTTGTCGCCCCCCTTGGCGGCGATCACGGTTTCGGTGGCTTCTTCGCCGATTTTTTTCAGGATAGTGTCGAGTCCCTTGGCGTACAGCTTGGCCACGTAGGAACTGGCGGGATCGGCGCTCTTGCGCTGTTCCAGGGTATCGGCGAGGCGGTCGAGGATGTCGCTCATCGCTTGTAGATCTCTTCCGGATTTTTCAGGATAGGGTCGGTGATTTTCCACTGATCTTTTTCCAGTTTCTGGAAAAAACAGTTTTCCCGCCCGGTATGGCATGCAATGCCACCCTTCTGCTCGACCTTGAGCAGCACCACGTCTTCGTCGCAATCGAGGCGGATTTCCAGAACCTTCTGGATATGTCCGGATTCTTCGCCCTTGTGCCAGAGTTTCTTGCGCGAACGCGACCAGTAGATCGCTTCGCCTTTT
>CALMWM010000375.1 GCA_937873435.1 uncultured Gallionellaceae bacterium | reverse complement strand
GCAGTTCGCGGAAGAAAACGTAGCTGGCGTTGAAGTTGAGCAGATCGCTGAGCTTGTCGGGATTTTGTTTGCCCCAGTCCTTGATGCCTTGCATCGAGGCTTTTTCCAGCGGCAGGTCGCCGCGTTCCACCAGCGCCTTGCCGATGGATTTGTAGGGATAGCCGTTCTGGTCGGCATAGCCGATGCGCACCATTTCGCCGTTGTCCAGCCTGACGCGTCCCGATCCCTGGATTTGCAGGAAGAACAGTTCGATGGCATCGTCTACCCACACCAGTTCGCGCCCTTTCAGCGCGGCGATGCCGCTGTCGATTTCGGCCCGGCTGTAGTAAGGCACCACGCGGTTGCCCTGGAGCCGCCCGCGCAGCCGCATACTCTTCAGTTCGGGATAAACGTTACCGAGGTCGATGGTGAGCAGGTCGTCGGGTGTCGCGAACAAGGGGTAGCGGTAGCGCTTGGTCGGGGTGCGGCTGCCGCTCAGCAGCGGTTCGTAATAGCCGGTGATCAGGCCGTCATTGCCGCCGTCCGGGTTGGTGACCAGGTAGGGGGTGAAAAACTGTTCGAAGAAGCCGCGCAGTTTTTCGCTGTTCGGTTTGCCCAGGTTGGCGGCCTCCGCGCAGGCTTCCTGCCAACTGTTGTTCTTTTTCAATGCCGCGCAACTATGCTGGAAAGCTTCCCACGCCTGGCTCAGGTCGTCCTCGCGCCAGCCGCTGACGGTTTCCCAGGCGGCGGCTTGCAATGCCGGCGCAGCAGGCGGCGGGGTGACTGTAACCGGGGGAATCGGCGTCGGACAAGCCGGACAGGCGGGCGCGGGCGGGCAGGCACCGGCGCCCTTCGGTGGCGACGGGGCGACGGCGCAGGCGGAGAGGCCAAGCGCCAAAAACAGGACGAACAGGTTTTTCATAAGAAAACAGACTTTCAGTGCAGCACTCGCGGCATGTTCAGGGTGAATTCGGCG
This sequence comes from uncultured Gallionellaceae bacterium, assembly GCA_937873435.1. Classification (GTDB taxonomy): domain Bacteria; phylum Pseudomonadota; class Gammaproteobacteria; order Burkholderiales; family Sulfuricellaceae; genus JAGXQV01. The sequence continues at coordinate 1,766 of CALMWM010000375.1, read as the reverse complement.
ACCGGCGCATCGAACTTGGTGCCGTCGTCGGCTACCATCTGGTAGCTGCCGTGCATGGTGCCGACCGGGGTGGCGATCACGCAGCCGCTGGAATATTCGAAGCTTTCACCCGGGCGCAGCAAGGGTTGCTCGCCGATGACGCCCAGTCCGCGCACTTCCTGAATTTGCTGGTTGGCATCGCTGATGATCCAGTGGCGGCTGATCAGCTGCGCTGCGATGTTGCCGGTATTGGTGATGGTGATTGTATAGGCGAAGACGAAGCGGTCATCCTCGACCCTGGATTGCTCGGGGATGAATTCGCTGCGCGCCTGGACGCTAACTTCATATTTCTTGCTTTCAGCCATACCCTTATTTCACACGACTTTTGACGAGGTGGCAAGCATAAGTGAGGGCGGTTTTTAGTTTTGAGTGTTAGGGTTGAGTTGTGGAATGCGCTTCGCTCATGTCCAAAATGCCGGCGCGCCTGGCGCGGCGACCTCAACTTAACACTCAACATTCAAAACTGTTTTTGTCTTTAACACTACCTATGTTATTTGCCGGGGTTTGTGGTTAGAATCTGACCTTTGTCTAAAGTTTGATTGAAGGAACCGCCATGCCCAACTACCGTATCGCACCGAGCATCCTCTCCGCCAATTTCGCCAAGCTGGGCCAGGAGGTGGACGATGTCCTCGCCGCCGGCGCGGATGTGGTGCATTTCGACGTGATGGACAATCATTACGTACCCAACCTGACCATCGGCCCGCTGGTCTGCGAAGCCCTGCGCAAGCACGGCGTGACCGCGCCGATCGACGTGCATCTGATGGTCAAGCCGGTGGATCGCATCATCCCCGATTTCGCCAAGGCCGGCGCGACCTACATCACCTTCCATCCCGAAGCTTCCGAGCATATCGACCGCACCATCGGCCTGATCCGCGAATGCGGCTGCAAGCCCGGCCTGGTGTTCAACCCCGCCACGCCGCTCGACATCCTCGAATACACGCTCGACAAGCTCGACATGGTGCTGCTGATGTCGGTGAACCCCGGCTTCGGCGGCCAAAAGTTCATCCCCTACGTGCTCGACAAGGCGAAAAAGGTGCGCAAGATGATCGACGAGCGCAAGCTCAACGTCAGCCTCGAAATCGACGGCGGCGTCGGCCCGGCGAACATCGCCGAAGTCGCGCGTGCCGGTGTGGATACCTTCGTCGCCGGCTCGGCCGTGTTCGGCAAGCGCAACGAGACGGATCCGAACCGCTACGACACGATCATCGGCGAGATGCGCGCCGAACTGGCGAAGGTTTGATCATGAGCGTTGCCGTCAAGGCCGTCCTGCTCGATCTCGACGGCACGCTGCTCGACACCGTGCTCGACCTGCACGCCGCCGCCAACGGCATGCAGCGCGACCTTGGCAATCCCGAGGTCGCCATCGAGGACATCCGCGCCTATGTGGGGCGCGGCATCCCCAACCTGGTCAAGCGCGTGCTGGCCGGCGCGCTCGAAGCCGCCGACGACCCGACGCCGCCCCCGGCCGAGGCACTGTCCAGCTTCAAGAAGCATTACGAGCACTTCAACGGGCGGGCCGCGCAACCCTTTCCCGGCGTGATCGCCGGTCTCGACGCGCTCAAGGCCATGGGGCTGCCGCTCGGGGTGATCACCAACAAGGCGCAGGCCTTCACATTGCCGCTGCTGGAGCGCACGGGGCTGGCCCCCTACATGAGCGTCACCGTCAGCGGCGACGTCCTGCCGAAACCCAAGCCCGACCCGATGCCGGTGATCTGGGCCTGCGGCCG
>CALMWM010000374.1 GCA_937873435.1 uncultured Gallionellaceae bacterium | reverse complement strand
ACATCGCCAGGAAAGTCACGCTGGTGCATCGCCGCGACACTTTCAAGGCCGAGAAGATCATGGTCGACAAACTGAAGGACAAAGCCGCCAATGGCAACATCACGCTCGAATGCTTCTACGAACTGGATGAAGTGCTGGGCGACAAATCCGGCGTCACCGGGATGCGCATCAAGAACCTCAACGACGGCAGCACCAAGGACATCGCCTTGCAAGGCGTGTTCATCGCCATCGGCCACAAGCCCAACACCGACCTGTTCGAAGGGCAACTGGAACTGGAAGGCGGCTACATCGTCACGCGCGGCGGCAACAAGGGCAATGCCACGCTGACCAGCATCGAGGGCGTGTTCGCCGCCGGCGACGTGCAGGACCACATCTACCGCCAAGCCATCACCAGCGCCGGCACCGGCTGCCAGGCGGCACTGGATGCGGAGCGCTATCTCGACAATCTGGGCAAGTGATCGAATCGCCGGGAGGAGAATCATGGGAATCACCTACGCGAATGTCGGCATCGAGAATCCCTTCCAGAAGCGGCGGCTCGACGTTAAAGCGCTGGTCGATTCGGGCTCGGTCTTTCTGACGGTACCCGAACATTTGGCGGTGCAGCTCGGTTTCGATATTACCGAGGTCAGTACGCGCGAAGTGATTCTGGCGGATGGCTCCCATAAAGCCGTACCGATGATCGGCCCTCTCCGCGTCCATTTCGCCGACCGTTACTGCGATCTCTCGGCGCTGGTCATGGGCGACGAGCCCTTGTTCGGCGCCGTGCCGATGGAAATGATGGATCTCGTCCTTTCTCCTGCAACCCAGACGCTGACCGTCAATCCCGCCAGTCCCTACGTTCCGGTAGCGCTGGCGAAGTGATCGGCAAGCGCCCGCGCCGCGCCAAAGCGGCGCCGGTACTATCGGAAGATGAGATCGCGCTGTTCCGCCAGGCGGTCGCCGATGTCCGTCCGTTGCGCGGGCTCAACCGCATCCGCCCGACGCAGCAACGTCCCTGGCCGGAACCGCGCCCGGCTTCGCTCGACGAGCAGCCGGAAGCCGCCGCCGGCCTCAGCGATAATATTCCCTGGTACGACAACCTCGACAGCGGCGCCGAACTGGTGTTCCGCCGCCCCGGCCTGTCGCACCAGATTCTCAAGAACCTGCGCCGAGGGCATTGGCAAATCCAGTCCGAAATCGACCTGCACGGCCACACCAGCGACGAAGCGCGCCAGCAACTGGCGCTGTTCCTCAACGAGTGCCGCCATTTCGGCCTGCGCTGCGTGCGAGTGATCCACGGCAAGGGCTTGTGTTCGAAAAACCGCGAGCCGGTGCTCAAGTTCAAGACCGCCAACTGGCTGATGCAGCGCGACGACGTGCTGGCCTTTTGCCAGGCCAAACCGGCGGAAGGCGGCGGCGGGGCGCTGATAGTGCTGCTGCGGGCGGCGGGGCGGATGGGGTAGTTTGGTGGGGTGGAGGCACGTTTTTATGACCACCCTACAGCGCTTCCTGAGCTTTTTCGTATCAATGCAACGCCCGGCAAATTTACGAAATGCGCGCCGCCGTGCTTCTTCATTTCGGCTCCCAAGCTTTCCTCGTGGCTGGCCTATGGAAGGCTAAACGCCGTAGGGGAGCTTGGAGGCCATCATCTCCCTCCGGTCGATCTTGCGCCCGTCGACAATGAACGTTCCGTCGCCAACAGCGTGAACCGTGCGCTTCTCCTTGCGTGCGGTATCGATGTATGCGGCAACCGCCTCCAACACGACGATGTTGTGCTTCTTGACGATGTCTATGACCTTGCACTCCATGTTGGCGAGGCACTCCTTGATCAAGGGCGCCGCGACGAATTTGCCCTGCACCGGCGTGAGCTTGAACTTGGCAAACTTGTCCGTGTCAGCCCCAGAGCAAGTCCCTATGCCGACGACCTTATCCAGCATGTCAACCGTGGGAATGGCAATGACGCACTCGCGATTCTTTCGCAACGCCGCGAAAGAGTGATTCCATTTCCCCGTGGTGATGGCAAACACCGGC
>CALMWM010000373.1 GCA_937873435.1 uncultured Gallionellaceae bacterium | reverse complement strand
GCCCGCATCGACAAGCTGCTCGACCAGGAACACCTGGGCCGCGGCGAACTCGCCCGCCGGCTGCGCATCCTGCGCATGGCCGCGCGCCAGCCCGACACCCCCATCTTCCAGACCGTCGCCGGCGCCACCGCGCAGCGGCAACGCCTGCGCCTCGAATACCACGGCCGCGAACGCGACGCCGTCACCGAACGCACCGTCTCGCCGCAACGCCTGGTCCACTACCGCGACAACTGGTACCTGGACGCCTGGTGCCATGAACGCGACGCCCTGCGCAACTTCGCCCTCGACCGCATCCGCGCGGCCAAGGCCTTGCCTCAAGCCGCCCGCGACATCCCCGACGCCGAGATCGACGCCCACTACCGCAGCACCTACGGCATCTTCGGCGGCAGCGCCACGCATCGCGCCGTGCTCCGGTTCACCGCCGAACGCGCGCGCTGGATCGCCGACGAACGCTGGCACCCGGACCAGCAGGACCAGTGGCTCGCCGATGGCCGTTTCGAACGCGCCCTGCCCTACGCCGACCCGCGCGAACTCAGCCTCGACATACTCAAGTACGGCCCCGACGTCGAAGTCGTCGCACCGCCGGAGTTGCGCAAAGAAATCGCCCTGCGCCTCAAGGCCGCCGCCGCACAGTACGAATAGGCAGCGACAACGTCATTGCGAGGTGGCGCAGCCACCGCGGCAATCCAGAAAGCAGAAAAACCCAGGCTCAGCTTTCGAGCACCACCGCGCGTAGAACGGAAACCATCCACCCGAACCTGGAGATTTCCATGACCCGCCGCGATTTCCTCCACACCCTGGCCAGGCTGCTCGGCCTCATCGCCCTCCCCGTCGCTGCCCAGGCCGCCCCCGCGCCACGCCGCCTGATCCAGCAATGCCAGTTGGCCGGATTCCAGCACCACGACGGCGAAGAACTGTGGCACTACCTCACCGTCGGCGACAGCCTGCAACTGGTCCGCGAAGCGAACAACCCGCACGATGCCAACGCCATCCGCATCGACTGGAACGGCCGCCAACTCGGCTACATCCCCCAGGCACAAAACGAAACCACCGCCCGCCTGATCGACCAGGGCAGGTGGCTGGAAGCCAGGATCGGCAGGTTGAAGAAGGACGGCAATCCGTGGCGGCGCATGGCGATTGAGGTTTGGCTGGCGGGATGAGAGACTAGAAAAAAAACGGGGAGACATAATGTCAACGGGGAATCAACCCATTGCCCATGCGGCAAAGGACGGCAGTGGCAACTGGCGGGATCCTCACGATTTAGCCGAACACTTGGCCGGTGTTACCCAGCTTGCCGCCCTCTTCGCCGAGAAGTTCGGCGCGGACTGGGCGCGTCTGGCCGGTCGGTGGCACGACCTCGGCAAATACCGGCAACGCTTTCAGAACTATATCCGCCGGGTCAGCGGCTACGAGGCCGACGCGCATATCACCGGTGAAGCGGGCAAAGCGCCCCACTCCACGGCAGGGGCGCTGTTGGCCTGTGATCGTTTCGGAGTCTTGGGGCGCGTACTGGCCTATCTGATCGCCGGCCACCATGCCGGCTTGTCCGACTGGCACAACGGCTTGAACGAACGCCTGCAACAAAGCGACAGCCGCGCCGAACTCGAAGAAGCCATGGCCGCCAAACCCCCGGCTGACATTCTCGACCACGGTGAATTCCAAACCGATCTGAAATCCGTGCCCGGCGGCAGCGAAGGCTTCGCCCTCTGGGTGCGCATGCTGTTTTCCTGTCTGGTCGATGCCGACTTTCTCGACACCGAGGCCTACATGGACCCGGACAAATTCTCCCAGCGAGGCACCTGGCCGAACATCACGACATTGCTCGGGCAATTCGACCTTCACATGGCGGCACTTACCGCAAAGGCACCACCTACCCCGGTCAACCGACTGCGCGCCAAAATCCTGGAGCAATGCCGGTCCAAAGCCCTCGAAGCCCCCGGCCTGTTTTCCCTGACGGTGCCGACCGGCGGCGGCAAAACCCTGTCGAGCATGGCCTTCGCCCTCGAACACGCGGCGAAACACGACAAGCGCCGGGTCATATACGTTATCCCCTACACCAGCATCATCGAGCAGACCGCCGACATCTTCCGCATTATCTTCGGTGAGTCCGTGATCGAGCACCACAGCAACGCCGAGGTCGAACCCGACCGGGAAAACAGCCAAAGCCGCCTGGCCTGCGAGAACTGGGACGCGCCCATCGTCGTCACTACCAACGTGCAATTCTTCGAGTCGCTGTTCGCCGCGAAGACCTCGCGCTGCCGCAAACTGCACAACATCGTCGACAGCATCGTCGTGCTCGATGAAGCGCAATTGCTGCCGGCTGAATTCCTACAGCCCATCCTCGACGTGCTCAACCTGCTTACACGGCATTACGGCGTGACCGTGGTGCTCTCCACCGCCACCCAGCCGGCCCTGAGCACGCGCGAGTACTTCGACGCCAGACAAAACCTGCACGGCCTAAAATACGTGCGCGAGATCGTCGCCGATCCCGACGATCTCTACCGCAAGCTGGAACGGGTCAATGTGCGCCTGCCCGCGAACTGGCACACCCCGACCGATTGGGACACGCTGGCGCAAGACCTCGCCAGACACGACTCCGCGCTCGCCATCGTCAACCGCCGCAACGACGCCCGTGAACTCTGGCAACGCATGCCGGAAGGCACGCTGCATCTGTCCGCGCTGATGTGCGGCGCACATCGTTCCAAGGTCATCCGTGACATCAAGGCACGGCTGAAGGCCGGTGAACCCACCCGCGTCGTCAGCACCCAACTGGTCGAAGCCGGCGTCGACCTGGACTTCCCCGTGGTCTACCGCGCCTTGGCCGGCCTGGACTCCATCGCCCAGGCCGCCGGGCGCTGCAATCGCGAAGGCACGCAGGAACGCGGTGAAGTCGTCGTATTCATCGCGCCCAAACCCGCGCCACCCGGCCTACTGCGCAAAGGCGAGGACGCCTGCCGCGACGTGCTACATGGCGTGACCGGTAACCCGATGGATCGCGCCCTGTTCGCCCGCTATTTCGAGCGCCTCTACCACGCCTGCGACCTGGACGAACAGCACATAGCCGATTTGCTCAAGGTCGACGGCCAGACCCTGGCTGTCAATTTCCGCAGCGCCGCCGAGCGATTCCGCCTGATTCGCGACGAAGACAACGTTCCTGTCATCGTGTTCTACCAGGGCGCGGACAGCGAAGCCGAAAAGTGGATCAACGTACTACGCAAGGATGGCCCGCAACGCTGGCTGATGCGCAAGCTCCAGCGCTATACGGTGAACATCCATCGCCGCGTGGCTATGGCCCTGCTGGCGCAGAGCGACATCGTCGAAGCGATACCGGGCCTGTACGTTCAGGTGAGCGACTGGCTATATGACCCCATCCTCGGATTGAACCCGGACGGCATGCCGCCCAAGCCAACAAGCACCATCGTGTAAGGGAGACCAATGAAAACCTATTGCCTTGAACTCTCCGGCCCCTGGGCCTGCTTCACCCGTCCGGAAATGAAGGTCGAGCGCGTCAGCTACGACGTGATGACGCCTTCCGCCGCGCGGGCCTGCTTCGAAGCCATTCTTTGGAAGCCAGCCATCCGCTGGCACGTCCGCAAGATTGAAGTGCTCAAGCCGATCCGCTGGATCAACCTGCGCCGCAACGAAGTGGCTTCGGTCGTTTCCACCCGCAACGTGGAAACCGCGATGAAAAATGGCACCGGCGATCTGGCGCTCTACATCGAGGACGACCGTCAGCAGCGCGCCGGTCTGTTCCTGCGCGATGTTTCCTACCGTGTCCACGCCGACCTGGAATTCAAACGTGCCGCCGACCCGGACGCCTCGCCGATGAAATACCAGGAAATGTTCGAGCGCCGCGCCAGCAAGGGGCAATGTGTGAACCAGCCCTATCTGGGTTGCCGCGAATTCGCCGCCGCCTTCCGTCTGGTCGCCGACCCCGCTGCCGAACCGGCCCCCGTCGCCGAGACGCGCGACCTGGGCTTCATGCTGCACGATCTGGACTTCGCCAAGACCAACGGCCCGCAACCCCGCTTTTTCCGCGCCCAGTTGAAAAACGGCGTGGTCGCGGTGCCGGCCTGGGACAGCGAGGAGGTACGGGGATGATTCTGCAAGCCTTGAACGACTATTACCGGCGCAAGCAGGCCGATTCCGAGCCGATAAACCGGCTTCCCGCCTTCGGACTGGAGGAAAAGGAAATCCCCTTCATCCTGGAAATCGACGCCGAAGGCCGGCTGATCAACCTTACCGACACCCGTTCCGGCGAGGGCAAGAAAAAGATCGGCCAACGCTTCCTGGTGCCGCAAGGCGTCAAGAAGACCTCAGGGGTGGCGGCCAACCTGCTTTGGGACACGGCGGAATACGTCCTCGGCCTGGACATGCGCGGCAAACCGGAGCGAGTGGCGGAACAGCAGGCTGCCTTCCACACCCGCATCGAGGCCTTGCCCGAGGCGGCGCAAGGCGATGCCGGCATCCAGGCGGTGCTTGCCTTTCTCGATGCGCCCGCCATGGAACGGTTGGAAACGATGGCGGCTTGGCCGGACATACTCGCCGCCAACCCGGTCATGTCCTTCCGTCTGCATGGCGACCTGGAACTGGTATGTCAACGCCCCGCCGTGGTGGCAAGCACCGCAACCACGGGCGGGGACGAAAAACCCAACGGCATCTGCCTGGTGAGTGGCAAGGTGGCGGCCATCGAACGCCTGCATCCCGCCATCAAGGGCGTGTGGGGCGCGCAGACGTCCGGCGCCAACATCGTGTCCTTCAACCTGGATGCCTTCAATTCCTACGGCAAAAACCAGGGTGCCAATGCGCCCCTGGGCAAGCCCGCCGCGTTTGCATACACCACCGCACTCAATCATCTGCTGGCGCGGGACTCGCGCCAGCGCATGCAGGTCGGTGACACCTCGACCGTATTCTGGGCGGAAGAGGCACACGAACTGGAAAACCTGTTCGGCGAGGTCATGCGCGATGACCCCGACCGGGGCGCGGATGCGCTGCGGGCACTTTACTCGGCGGTGCAATCTGGCAAGTTTGCCGTAGGCAGTACCCAGACCCGTTTCCATGTCCTCGGCCTCGCCCCCAACGCCGCGCGCATCGCCATCCGGTTCTGGGAAACAGCTACGGCGCTCGAACTCGCCAAACGCATCCAGCGCCACTTCGACGACATCGCAATTGCCCACGCCGATTACGAGCCGGAACACCTGTCGCTGTTCCGGCTGCTGACCGGGATCGCCCTGCTCAACAAGGCCGACAACATTCCGCCCAACCTGGGCGGTGAAATCATGCGCGCCATCCTGGAAGACCGGCCCTACCCGGTGCCCCTGCTCAATCTGGCGGTGCAGCGCTGCCGGGCAGAGCAGAAGCCCACTTATGCCCGCGCCGCCGCCATCAAGGCCTGTCTCAACCGCCTCAATCGT
>CALMWM010000372.1 GCA_937873435.1 uncultured Gallionellaceae bacterium | reverse complement strand
TCTCACTTCCGCTAAAGCACGTGATGTTGGCGAAGCTGATACCGTCACAATAATCAAAGACATGCTGAGTGATGTTTTCGGATATGACAAATACTCTGAACTAACGTCTGAATACGCCATTCGCGGAACATACTGCGACCTTGCGACAAAGATCGATGGTGTTCTGCAAACGCTTATTGAGGTCAAGGCCATCGGGCTTGATTTAAAAGATCCGCATGTCAAGCAAGCAATTGACTACGCTGCCAACCAAGGGGTTGAGTGGGTTCTGCTTACAAACGGATTGTGCTGGAGGGTCTACCACCTGACATTTTCGAAACCTATGGATTATGAACTCGTCGTCGACATCGATTTTTCAACCCTCAACCCACGCTCGGAACATGACTTGGACCTCATTTATCTGTGGTGTAAAGAGGGTTGGCAGAGGTCCGTGCTCGACGAATACAACACGCAAAAACAGGCCCTGTCTCGGTTCTTCGTCGGAGCAATGCTCCAGACTGAGCCCGTTCTCGAAGTAATTCGCCGAGAGCTTCGGCGCCTTTCTCCGGACGTTCGCATTAATGTCGATCAAATCAAGTCAGTTCTACTGAGTGAGGTAATCAAGCGGGAGGTAATTGAAGGGGACAAAGCAGACGAAGCGCGAAAGAAGATTGCCAGAGCAGCCACAAAAGCGCTACGCGCATCCAGCTCGAAACCAAGTCGCAGCGAACCTGAAGATGCTGCGCCAGCAAAGCTGGAGGATGCAAATGACAGCGATTAGAACCCTATTTGCCTTGTCCCTCTGTTTCCTCCTCAGCGCCTGCGTGGAATCGGAGTCGCCGCTGTCGCCACCCGCACCGTTGCCTGCGGACAACCCCTTGATCGGATCATGGCTGTTCCAGGACAAGGGCGAGACCGCCTATCTGCACATCGGCAACGAGGGGCAGGACGTGAAGATGGTCGAGGTCGAGATCTATCCGGATGGCAGGATCAAGAGTGAAATCTATACGGCCTCGGCTACAACCGTCGGCGAGCATGCCTACCTGAGCGTGCAGACTCCGCGCGACGGCCGCCCCCTGTATACCTTGATGAAATACCGCCTGATCGACAAGGACACCCTGACCCTCGCGCTCGCCAACTACAAGTTCATGGAAAACGCGGTCAAGGACGGATCGATCGCCGGCACCCTGGACTCAAGCGCGCCCGGGGTCCTGCTGACTGCCGGCCCGGACGCCCTCAAACGCTTCGTGCTTGACCACGACAAACAGATCTTCCCGGAAACCACTTCGGAACTTCGGCGCCTGCCCTGATGCCCTTGCCCGGAGCAGGCGGCGCCCGCACCAGGGTGACGCCGATTGCTCCGGCTGCTCAGCACTGCTCCCACGGCAGGCCGTCGTAGCGCCAGCCGTTCTGGGTCGAGCGGTGGTGGTGCTCGTCCAGTTCGCCCTCGAAGCCGTAGGTGACGTTGTAGACATCGGTGAAGCCATTCTTTTCCAGGAACTCGCCGGCCTCGCGCGAGCGGTTGCCGGAACGGCAGATCAGCACCACCGGGCGGTGATGCGAGCCGGCGGCGCGCACTTCGCCCAGGAAGCGCGGGTTGAGGTCCCAGTTCTCGCCTTCGTACCAGGCGATCAGCAGGCTGTCCTTGGGGTGGCCGACGAACAGGAATTCCCATTCCGAACGGCAATCGATGAATACCGCGTCGGTGTTCGCGGCGAGGAAGTCGTAGGCTTCCTTGGGGGTCAGGTGTCGCATGGCGATCTCCT
>CALMWM010000371.1 GCA_937873435.1 uncultured Gallionellaceae bacterium | reverse complement strand
ACCGTTTCCGTCGTTTCGGGCTGACGATCCGCGAAATGTATTTCAGCGGCGTGCTGTCGTTGATCATCATCCTGGTTTCCGGCCTGTTCGTCGGCATGGTGCTGGGCTTGCAGGGTTACGAAACCTTGCAGAAATACGGTTCCGAGTCGGCGCTCGGCACGCTGGTCGCATTGTCGCTGGTGCGTGAGTTGGGGCCGGTACTGGCCGCCTTGCTGTTCGCTAGTCGCGCCGGTTCGGCGATCACCGCCGAGATCGGCCTGATGAAAGCGACCGAGCAATTGGCTGCGATGGAAATGATGGCGGTCGATCCGATTTCCCGCGTGGTGGCGCCGCGCTTCTGGGCCGGGGTGATCTCCATGCCGCTGCTCGCGGCGATGTTTTCGGCGGTCGGGGTGTTCGGCGGTTACCTGGTCGGCGTGGTGTACATCGGCGTGGATGCCGGCTCGTTCTGGTCGCAGATGCAGGCTGCGGTGGATTTCCGCCAGGACATCGTCAACGGGGTGATCAAGAGCGTGGTGTTTGGCATCGCGGTCACGGCGATTGCCTTGTTCGAGGGCTATGATGCGCCAGCTACGGCGGAAGGGGTGTCCCATGCGACTACCCGTACCGTGGTGACATCCGCATTGGCGGTATTGGGGCTGGACTTTATTCTGACCGCTTTCATGTTTCGAGGGATTTAGGACTTATGGAACGAACGACACTGGATTTATGGGTAGGCATTTTCGTGGTGCTGGGGCTGGTCGCCTTGGCCGTACTGGGTTTCAAGGTGGGGAACCTTGGCACCTATGACAGCTCGAATACCTACAAGCTCTATGGCGAGTTCGATAACATCGGCGGGTTGAAGGTCAAGGCGCCGGTAAAAAGCTCGGGCGTGGTAGTTGGACGGGTTTCCGAAATCAATTTCGATTCCAAGAGGTTCGTGGCGCACGTGGAAGTGCGTCTGGATGGCCGCTACCAGTTCCCCAAGGATACCAGCGCCGCGATCCTGACCTCCGGCCTGCTTGGCGAGCAGTATGTCGGCCTGGAAGCTGGCGGCGACCCCAAGAATCTCCAGGAGGGTGACAAATTCAAGCTGACCCAGTCGGCAATAGTGCTTGAAAGCCTGATTGGCCAGATGATTTACGGCAAGGCTTCCGATGGCGAAGACAAAGCCGACAAGCAAACCAAGTAAGTGAGGGCAAGA
>CALMWM010000370.1 GCA_937873435.1 uncultured Gallionellaceae bacterium | reverse complement strand
CCCCAGATCCAGTCGACGAAAGGTTTGTAATACACGCGCACGCTCCAGGCCTTGCCGCCGAGCGGCTCCCCGAGCGATACGTAAACATCGCGCAGCAAGCCCGCGTCGATGGCCGCTTCGGTCATCGGCATCGTCGAGGAGAAATAAGTGCGCTTCTCGGGATGCAGGGTTTTCAGCACCTTTCCATTTTGAGATAACTCGACATCGCCCACCTTGGCAAGGTAATTCGGCCCAGGCGCCTCATGCACATCGAGCAGCCGGAAAGTATAGCCGCCCACATCGACCGTGTCGCCAGGCGACATGCGCACGTCCTTCTCGGCCTCGTAGCCTTTCACCAGCGTCACCCCGACGACGAACACCGCGATCCCGAGATGCGCAAGGTGCATTCCCCAAAAGGTGCGCGGCACTTTCGCCCAACCGCCGCCGCTTTTCACCCGTTCGCGGATCTGAATAAACCCGGCAGCGCCTATCCACACCGCGATAACCAGGCCCAGCGCCACCAGCGGCGACCAGCCGCCCATCAACCAGGGCAGGCTGCCGCCGACGAGCAGCGCCACCACCGCGACGAGACGCAGGCGCTTGAGTATCTCGCCGGCCGGCGATTGCTTCCAGCGCGTGATCGGCCCGAACGCCATGAGGAACAGCAGCGGCACCATGATCGGCGCGAACACGCTGTTGAAATAGGGCGCGCCGACCGAAAGCTTGCCCATCCCCAGCGCATCGACGATCAGCGGGTACAGGGTTCCCAGCAGCACGCTGGCGGCGGCCACCATCAGGATCACATTATTGAGCAGCAACAGCGTCTCGCGCGAAATCAGGCCGAATGCGCCGCCCAGGCTGGTCTTGGGCGCACGCCAGGCGAACAGGGTCAGCGAACCGCCGATCACCACCGCGAGGAAGCCGAGGATGAAGATGCCGCGGCGCGGATCGGTGGCGAACGCGTGCACCGAAGTCAGCACCCCGGAACGAACCAGGAAGGTGCCGAGCAGGGATAGCGAGAATGCGCTAATCGCCAGCAGCACTGTCCAGTTCTTGAAGCAGCCGCGTTTTTCGGTCACCGCCAGCGAATGGATCAGCGCGGTGCCGACCAGCCAGGGCATGAACGAGGCGTTTTCCACCGGGTCCCAGAACCACCAGCCGCCCCAGCCCAGTTCGTAATAGGCCCACCACGAGCCGAGGGCGATACCGAGGGTCAGGAACACCCATGCCGCGGTCGTCCAGGGGCGCGACCAACGCGCCCAGGCAGCATCGAGACGGCCCGCCAGCAGCGCGGAAATCGCGAACGCGAATGCCACCGAGAAACCGACGTAGCCCATGTACAGCATGGGAGGATGGAACACCAGACCGGGATCCTGCAACAGCGGATTGAGGGAGCGCCCGTCCGTGGCTGCCGGCAACAGGCGAGCAAAGGGATTCGAAGTAGTCAGGATGAACAGCAGGAAACCCGAACTGACCAGACCCAGCACGCCGATCACGCGCGCCACCATCGCGTCCGGCAAGCGGCGTGAAAACAGCGCCACCGCCAGCGTCCAGCTCCCCAGCATCAGCACCCACAACAGCAGCGAGCCCTCGTGTCCGCCCCATACTGCGGCGATGCGGTAGACCAGCGGCAATTGGGTGTTGGACTGCTGCGCCACATACAGCACCGAGAAATCGTTGGCGATGAAGGCATAGGTCAGGCAACCGAAAGCGATAGCCAGCAGCAGCCAGGTTGCCAGCGCAGCCGGACGGGCCAGCCCTATCCAGGCTTCATTGCCGCGATGGCTGCCGATCAGCGGCAGGATACCCTGCATTAGCGACACCAGCAGGGCGAGAATCAGGGCGAAATGTCCGAGTTCAGGAATCAAGGGAGTACCTTTTATTTATATGCCTAATGAACAATTTTCAGTAATGCGCCACTCCCTCCCTTGCGCGCTTGACGCGCGGGGGAGGGCTGGGGAGGGGGTATTTGCCTGGCTGATTGTCACCGCCCCCCATCCCGGCCTTCCCCCGCGAGCAGGGGAAGGAGCAATACCAGCAAGCAACTGAGAATAGTTCATAGACAAATTTATTTAAGCGTTTTGGCGGTGTTTTGCGCTTGATCGACCGCGTGTTTGGCTTCCGGCGGCATATAGTTCTCGTCGTGCTTGGCCAGCACCTCGCTGGCGACGAAACCGCCATCGGCGCCCAGCTTGCCTTGGGCGACCACGCCTTTGCCCTCGCGGAACAGGTCGGGGAGGATGCCGGTATAAGACACCGGAATGTCCTTGGCGGTGTCGGTGACCACGAAGTGGGCGGTGATGCCGTCGCGCTGCAAACTGCCGCTCTTGACCAGGCCGCCGACGCGGAAAGGCCGTTCCTTCGGCGCCTCGCCCGCGGCGATCTGGGTGGGGGTAAAGAAAAACACCAGGTTGCTCTGGAACGAACTCAGCACCAGCGTCGCCGCGATGCCGAGCGACACCAGCCCCCCGACGATCAGGGCGATGCGTTTATGGCGCGGCTTCATGCGCTGCACTCCTCTGCCGCGTGTTCGCGCCGCAGCGTGCGCAGGATGTCGTTGCGCCGCTTGCGGATCAGCAGCGGTTCTATCAGCATGGTCAGCGCGGTCACGCCGAAACTGCCCCATACATACAGGGCGTAGCCGCCCATAGCGAGAAAATCGTTGAGACTATTCCAGTTCATGCTTTGCCCATTCGTTATGCCCTTCCCGTTCGAGGATGATGCAACGCACTCGCGCCAGCGCCGTTGCGATCGAGTACATCCAGAATGCCAGCGCCATCAGCAACATCCCCCACAGCATGGTGTGCGCCATTGCCGGCGCCTTGGTCAGCGATACCGAAGCGCCTTGATGCAGCGTATTCCACCACTTCACCGAAAAATAGATGATCGGCACGTTCACCACCCCGACCAGCGCCAGCACCGCACCAGCACGGTCGGCGCGGCGCGGGTCGTCGATGGCCGCCTGCAAGGCGAGAAAACCCAGATAGAGAAACAGCAGGATCAGCTCAGAGGTGAGGCGCGCATCCCATACCCACCACGCTCCCCACATCGGCTTGCCCCACAGGGCCCCGGTCCACAGCGCGATGAAGGTGAACAGTGCGCCGGTCGGCGCCAGCGCCGAGGCCATCATGCCCGACAACCGGGTATTGAAGGCGAGGCCGAGACCGGCCCAGAACGCCATCACCACGTAGATGAACATCGACATCCAGGAGGCCGGCACATGCACGAATATGATCCGATAGCCTTCGCCCTGCTGGGCGTCGGTAGGCGCGACGAAAAAGCCGATCCACAATCCGGCCAGCGCAAACGCCGCACCGGCAGCGGCGAACCACGGCCACAGGCGGCCGGCGAGCGGATAAAAATTCTGCGGCGAGGCGTATTTGTACCAATTCATTTGACTATTTTTCATTCCAGGCTGATACGCAATGCCGCCGTGGTTGCCCACGGCGCGAAAAATGCCGCCAGCGACAGCAGTGCCGCCAGCAACGTCAAGTGACCCGAGGCGCTCATGCCGGCGGCGTCGGCTTCCACCGCACCGGCGCCGAAAATCAGCACGGGAATATACAACGGCAATATCAATAACGAAAGCAGCACGCCGCCGCCACGCACTCCCAGCGTCAAGGCCGCGCCGATCGCGCCGACCAAACTCATCACCGGCGTCCCCAGCAACAACGAGGCAACCAGGATCGCCAGGCTGCGGCCATCGAGGTCGAACTGCAAGCCCAGCAACGGCGCGATCAACACCAACGGCAGGCCGGCCAACAGCCAGTGCGCCAGAATCTTTCCCGATACCAGCACGCCTAGCGGCACCGGCGACAACACCATCTGTTCAAGACTGCCGTCCTGGTAATCGGCGGCAAACATCCGTTGCAGCGACAACATCGCCGCCAGCAGCGCCCCCACCCACAAAATGCCCGGCGCAATGCGCCGCAGCAAGGCCGTTTCGGGGCCGATGCCAAGCGGGAACAAACTGGCGACGATCACGAAAAAAAACAGCGTGGTCAGCACTTCGCTTTTCTGCCGCAACGCAATCGTCAGATCGCGCCGCACCACCGCCCCCAGTACCGAGATTATTCCGACCTGTTTCATGGCGACAAGTTCAAGGTTTGCGCCGAAATGCCGGCAATCGCCACTTCCTGGTGACTGGTCAGCACGGCCAAGCCGCCGCGCGCCAGATGGCCGGCTATCGTCTCGGCGAGCAGCGCCAGCGCCGCCGTATCGAGGGCGACGAAGGGTTCGTCGAGCACCCACAGCCGGGCTTTGCTCCACATCAGCCGCGCCAGCGCCACGCGCCGCTTCTGCCCTTGCGACAAATAGCGCGAGGGGAAATCCTCGCGCCCGCGCAGCCCGATGCGGCCCAGCGCTGCGCCGGCCTCGCCATCGTTCAGCGCAACGCCGGACAACGCGGCGCTTGCCATGAGGTTCTCGCGCGCGCTCAGGGAGTCCTGGATGGCATTGTGATGACCGAGGTAAAGCAGGGATGCGCGGTAGGTTTCGCCCAACTCGGCGATTTCCGTCCCCTCCCAGCGAATTTCGCCGTCAGCCAGCGGCGTCAGGCCGCACACCATGCGCAACAAACTGGTTTTGCCGCTGCCGTTGGCGCCCTGCACTTGCAGCAACCCGCCGTCGTCCAGCGTGAAATCGATATGGCTGAATAGCGCACGCCCGCCGCGCTCGCAGGCGACGTCTTTCCCTTCCAGCATTAGTTATCGCCCATCATTTTGAAATTGGTGCAGGACAGATGCCCATTCGAAAGAGGGCAATTGTATTGGATAAAGCCTGAAGCCGCACGCCTTCTGCAAAGCGCCATTTTCAGGAGACTTCCCGGCCGATGGCAAAACGGACTTAAATCATATCCAGGCAAAAAAGACGGGGTACAAGACTTCTGTACCCCGCTGCTTCTCGCCTTGCAGAAACCTTGTTAGAAGTTATAGATATACGAGGCACCAACGATATGCACCGTGTAGCTGGGCGCCTGTTCCATGGTCGGCATATAGTTGGTTCCCGTCCCGATTTGCATACCGGTATAAATATAATCGTTGGATGTCATGTGCTGGTAGGCATACATCAGGTTAACCGCAGACACCTTGTCGATCTTGTATTTGCCGCGTACTTTCAGCTCCACCGTATCGGTCGTGACCGTAGGCATTGCAGCGGCGGGGATATAGTAATACGCCGTCGCCGTGGCGGGATTGGTTGCCAACAGGATGGGATTCGCGACATAGTTGCCGCCGCCGACACCGACATCCGTGTGCGCACGGGTGAAGGTAACATCCTCGGCCATTTCCAGCTTGCCGGCCATCATCCCCTTTTGTTTCAGCACGACGCCGAGCGTATCCACCTTGTCGCGCATATCCGTCGACCAATTCAGGCAGGGATCCATCTTGCCGTCATTGTTCTTGTCCGCGACAGTAGCGTAACACCCCCCGGAAACCGCCGTTGCGCCGGTTAAATTAGACGTGGTGCTGGTGCTGCCGTAAGTCGACCCCGCGCTCTGCGAGCGTTGATCCTCGAAGGTGTAGAAAATGCTGGCGCTGAAACTGTCATTAGCCGCATAAGTGGCATCAAGGTTCAAGGCCCACCCCTTGGAGTTCTTCAAGCCGTAGACCGAGTTGTCGTAGTCGTCCTGGTTGAAATCCAGCCCACCCTGGAAGGAAAGCTGCTCGTTCGCCTGCCAGTTGACGGAAGTGCGCAACTTGTCGCGGTTGCGGTCGGCCATGTTGTACCTTCTCATGCCCGGCAGTTCGTTGATGTTGTTGCGGCTGCCATAAAGCGCCTGCGCCAGGATCGCGTTGCCGTTCGCGCCGAAATAAAATTTCTGTGCTGTCGACATCGCCGCAATCTGGGCCACCGTGGGCTGCGCCGCCGAGGCCCCGAATCCCGTCAAACCCAGCGTAGCCAGCGCGGCTTGCGCGGAAACACCGCCCGCACCGGTACCGGCCACGCCCGCCATCGGCACCAGTGCCAGGAAGGCATTTTCGTTATAGTTATCCACCTTGCGTTGAGAGTAGGCATAACCGACTTTGGCGCTGACATCCTCGGTGGGGTGTGCACGCCATTCCGCCCGCAGGGTATTTTCCTTGGTGGTATTGGCATCGGCGCAATCTATCCACGAGCCGTTGCAGCTACGGTCGATTTGCTGCCAGTCATAACCCACCTTGACCACTTGCCCTTTCGCCACCGCATAGTCGGCATCGAGATTCAACTGGTTGACCTTCTTGCTGTATGCACGGTTGGCGTAGATGTTGGTGTTGCTGCCGAGGTTGCTCAAGCCCAGCGCGGCATTGAAGATCGACGTACCGCTCTTCGCCTCGTTTACGTCCTGGAATAGATAGGTGTTGACCGGGGTCTGGTTGTCGCGGTTGTCATACTTGTAGTTCGCGGCAAGGCTTAAATCCTTGATCGGTCGGGCCGTGAGCTTGGCATTGAACGCCGTTGTCACCACCAGCCCGTTCAGCGAGGGCGTCGGCAATCCCCACGCCAACTGACCGTTGGCTGCCGTCGAACTTCCCAGGTACGCGTCGTTTTGCGTATTGCGGGCGTAGGAGCCATTCATCACCAGCTTGGTGGTCTTGTTTATATTGTAACCGCCGGTCAGGCTTAACTGGTGGAACTGGTTGCTTGGCGCGCTGCTCATGGTCGCCGACTTGGTCAGGTCGTTGACGTCCTGCCATGTCATCGACGTGACGTTGTTCTTGTAGATCGAGCCGTAGTACGCCGCCTGCAAGAACCCCTGCTCACCGGTATAACCCAGGCTCAGGTTGTACTGATCGGTGGTCGAATCGATCAGGTCGGGGATAACCGCCGAGAATTCGCTGACCTGAGAACTGACCGTACCCATCGGTTTGTAGCCATTTTTCTTTTCGTGGCTAAAGCTGCCCTTGAATTCCAATTGCTTGTCGATGTCGTAGGTAAATCCGCCATCGAACTTGTCGCGCTTGGTATAGAGATCGACCCTGTGAAACGCCGGGAGGTCGGCAGTTCTGATCGCGGCCAGCGTATTCAGCGTAGCCGCGCTCGGCACGACCGCCACGCCGGCGGCTAATCCATTGGCGGTTCCCACCACGGGGTCGAACGACCTGAAATTAATCCCTGCGGCATTCTGCGCCGCGTTGGTTTGCGGCACTTTCGGCGCCAGCCAGTTCGCTGGCAAGGTCAGGTTGTTGCCGCCCGTTCCCTGATAAGGGGTTTGATACGTATCGGAACGATTTCTCAGCAGTTCGTCATAGCCGAAGTTGATTTTGAACTTGCCCTGCTGCCCGTACTCGTCATTCAGGTTGCGCGTTTCCAGCCCCAATTCGCTACCCGTAACCCGCCAGCGCGTCGCATCCTCGCTGTCGTAACTGCCGCCGCCGCGCGCGTCGATGTTGACGATGGCGGAAGCGCCCTTTTTCTCCAGTCCGTTGTATTCGCCCGCCTTGAAGGAATCGCTACTGACGTTCCTGACCCCGACTTCCAGCGTCTTGACTGGCTGGGTCAACTCGACCTCGGTCGGGTGCTCTTCCGCATAAGCCAGCGGCATGGCCGCCATTGCCAGCAGTGCGCCTTGTACGGCCACAACCATCGCCCGGGTTGTAAAACAATTGTGATTCTTGTTCATGACATACTCCCGATTCAATTGGATAGTTAGCGCTGGAACTTGGCGCCAGCCGGATGGTTGGAACCATGAACCAGCACGTGACAATTCATGCAGGCCCGCGCATTCGCTTGTGCTGCCGGCCCCTGGTTCGCTACTCCCTGCAAACCGTTCACGGTCGTGGTATTACCCGTAGGCAGGTTGACGCCGCTGTAAATGGTTTTACCGTGGTCGCCGGAGTGGCATTCCTGGCACAGCCATGGCGCCCGTGCTTTCAATAGCGGGGCATTGGTCGAACCGTGAGGCGTATGGCAATTGGTGCAGTCGTCGGTCACCGGGCCATGCTCCCAGAGGAAGGGGCCGCGTTTTTCGGCATGGCAGGTGTAGCAGGTTTCGTTGACCGAGTTTTTCACCAGCAATTTTGGCCCGGTGGAACCGTGGGGGTTATGGCAATCGGAACACCCCATCTTGCCGGCATTCAGCGGATGCGTCGAAATACGGTGGCTCTGAGCGCGCTCGGTCTTGTGGCAGGTGAAACAAACTTCGGTCTGGGTGGACTTTTTCATCACCGGATCGTCTTTGACATGCATCGAGTGGCATGAAGTGCAAGCCACATCGCGGCTTTCGTGCTGGCTGCCTTCCCAGTGGTTGCGTTTGCCGTTGGCGGTGTTGTGGCAAGTCAGGCAAGCCGCATTCTGCACCTTGGCCTCGCTCGGCGCGAAGGCGCCCGAAGTTCCTCTCTTGGCTCCGAAAACCACGTCCGGCGAAATCCGCTCTTTCTGGTTGGCTTCGCCGTGCAAGTGCTTTTCGCTCGCGCCGTGGCAGGACTGGCAACTGGGGGTACGGGAATCCGCCTTGACGCCATGGCGCGTCTGATAGATGGACAGGATCGGCTTGGTTTCTTCTGAATCATGACACTTCGTACACTTTGCATCTTCATGCAAGCTCTTCGCCACCGTTCCATTTGCTTCCGCAGCCAGAGAGGCCGAACCCCAGCCAGCGCTGGCGATAAACGCGCTCAGAACCAATATTTTTCTCAGGAATTTCATTTTTTTCTCCACTTTGTCTTTTTTTGCAACGGCGCTAAGGAGCCACGCTTGGTCAGCTTCAGGCCTTACTGGGCAAGTATCCAGTTCACCAGGTTCCTGACCTGTTCCACGTCTGTGGTCCTGGTAACCTTGTGCATTTCTTCATGCCCGTCGGAAAGCTTGACCCGGTCTTCACCGGAGGTGATGTGCTTGACCAGGGTGTCCGCCGCATCGCTCTTGCCTTTGTATTTGTAAGCGATGGATTGGTAGGAAGGCCCTTCTTTCTTCTTGCTCACATGGTGGCATCTCAAGCAGCTATCCTTGCGGGCAAGTTTTTTTGCGGCCACGGCATCCACTTTCACCGCCACCGCATCTTCGGAAAACGCCGAAGCAGAAAAGGAAAGGACAATAGCGCCGGCAAAAGCGCTGATCATAGTTTTGGTGCCTGCTTTAGTTTTAGAGCTCATTTGCATCTCCATATCTTGGGAAATATTTATTGTTTTGTTACTTTCGGGCCGGCGCGAATAGGGGCCAACCCAAACGTTAAATTGCGTAAAGCAGTTAGCGTGCCACTGGATTTCAACGAGGTTCACCTTCCCGCCCATTGAACGCCACCGCCACAAAAACATTTATACATTCAGAAAGTTACGAAGAAACACTGGAAATCCATTGCAAAAATATTTGCGGAATGCAATTGAAGCATCTTGAATGCATGTCGCTGATCGCTGATTTTTTATTGCCTCACGGTTACGCCAACGTAACCAATTTCTATTGTTTTTGTGCGAACGGTTACGATTACGTAACATCCAGGCACTACACGTGTTTATCGGCAACCCAATGAACCAGCATTCATCCCCCGCCCCTTCGCACAATGCCGCCTGTCCAATAAGCTGAGGCATGATATTTGCGGATGGTTTTCCGTTATGATTATTTCGTTACGACATCGACGAAAAAATGAATCCATCCTGCAATAGAATCCCAGCGTTTCAGTCGTTGCCGAACCGCGACTTATGGAAACGCGGGAAATCATTCTGGCTGTGGCTGGGCTTGTTCCTGCTGTTTATGTCCGCACAAGCCGGTGCTCAACAAGTCGTGCAACCGATACGCATGGGCATTACACCGGCTATCGTCCACGACCAATACGAACTGTTGATCGAATGGCGGGTATATCTCCAGGAAAAACTCGGTACCCCGGTGGAATTTGTTTCGCGGGACAGTTACCGGGAAACCATCGACCTGCTGAAACGTAAAAAACTGGATTTCGCCTGGGTTTCCTCTTTCCCTTATGTCTATCTCGAACATAACCGCCGCGTAAGGCTACTCGTCACCCCGGTTTACCAAGGCCGCCCTTATTACCGCGCTTACCTTATCGTTCCCGCGACCGACCTGGATACCCGTTCATTTCTGCAACTAAAAGGCAAGGTCTTTGCCTATGCCGACTTCTATTCGTTCACTGGTTACGTCGTCCCACGCTACCAACTGCAACAGGCCGGGGAAGATCCTGCGAATTTCTTCCGTAAAACTTTCTTCACCTGGGGGCACCGCAAGGTGATCGAAGCGGTTGCACA
This sequence comes from uncultured Gallionellaceae bacterium, assembly GCA_937873435.1. GTDB lineage: Bacteria > Pseudomonadota > Gammaproteobacteria > Burkholderiales > Sulfuricellaceae > JAGXQV01. The sequence goes on along the minus strand of CALMWM010000370.1, from coordinate 8,981 downwards.
TGGACTGGCGGACGGGGGAATGGTGGATAGCTTCGTGTGGGACACGCTGGCACAGGTACGCAAGAATATTACCGACCGAACACGGATCGTTTCCAAAACCCAGGAATTCGGGTTTCCACCCATCGTCGCGCAAACCTCTGTCGACAAGGACAAGTTCGCCGCCATGCAGCGCGTACTTATAGAAATGGAACACGACCCGGAAGGGGCCAAACTGCTCAAACAGCTTAGGCTGGATCGTTTCGGACTTCCGGCGCCTGAACGCTATCTGGAGGTCGGCCAGATGATGCAGGCCGTGGGCGACCTATGACCTCCTTTCTCGACCTCAGTTTTCGTCACAAAATCCCCATCTGGGGAGGCCTGCTGATCATCATTACAGCGCTTGCGGTTTCAGGTTCGCTGGTTAGAGAAGCGTATGAAGAACTTCAGGAAGACTTGTTGATCGATGCGGAAACATTAGGACAGTCGCTTACCGTGAATCTTTTTCCGGCCATGCTGCACGACGACACCTGGCGCACCTTTGAGATCATCCGTGCCTCTATCGATTACGTAAAAGCCGATGATAGCAATACCGTAAAACTGGAAACCATCCTGGTTGTGGACAATGCGCTACAAGTCGTCGCCTCCGCGCACCCGAAGGTCGCCCCCGTGCTCACGGATCTTCGCCGGATAGGCCCGGAATATGCCGACCTCGCTGAGTGGCTCGCCCAAACAAGCGGAGAGGAAACCCGCGAAATTATTCTGCCCCATTCGAAACATCTCTTTTTCGCCACCCCTATTTCCCGTGAGGGCCTGCACCTTGGAACCCTGATCATGGTCTACCCGGAGGACGTCTTCTGGCCGCGCTTTGCGCAGATTTTATGGCATGGATTGCTGGCGGGCGTCTTCGTTCTCGCCATCCTGATCCCGCTGAATTGGTACTGGGGACGACGCCTGACCATCCCGCTGGTGCAGCTCACCGAACGCATGGGAGAAATGGGCAAGAAATGGCCGGAAAGCTTGAACTACAAGGATTATGGTCATAACGACGAACTCGGTCGGCTTTTCGAGGCGTACAACCTGATGCTGCAAGAGCGCAAGACCAAGGAGGCGCTGGAAATGCAAATCGTCCAATCGGAGCGCTTAGCCGCGGTGGGACAACTCGCGGCGGGTATCGCTCACGAAATCAACAATCCGTTGAGCGGGATGCTTACCGCCATCGACACCCTGAAATGCCATAGCGATGTGAATCCGCAAACGATGAAAACCATCACGCTGATCGAACGCGGCCTGGGGCAGATCAAGGAAACCGTGGGCGCTTTGCTGGTGGAGGCCAAGCTTAAAAGCCGCGACCTGGTCACTCAGGATATCGAGGATGTGCTGACCCTGATCACCCCCATGGCCAGCAAAAAAGCCTTGCACGTCAGCTGGCACAATAGTCTGAGCGAAGGCATCCCCCTCCCCGCCACATTCGTGCGTCAAATCATGATCAATTTGCTACTCAACGCCGTCCAGGCCGCAGATCAACAGGGGGAGGTCGCTTTCGACATCGGTGTCACCGACGGGAAGCTGCGACTTTCGGTGACGAATAGCGGAAAAATGCTGTCGGCCGAACAAATCACCCACCTCTTCGAGCCGTTCTCTCCCTTGAGCGAGGGAGGGCATGGCTTGGGATTGTGGGTTACTTACCAAATTGTGCATCAATTCGGTGGACACATCGTCGCGGAAAGAAAATCCAGCGATCACATGCGCTTCACCGTGGACATACCTATCGGAGACGCGGCTTGAACCCGAAACCTTATCGCATCTGTCTGATCGAAGACGATGAAATCATGGGCGAGGCGCTCTCGGATCGCTTCGACCTGGAAAAATTCAAATGCGACTGGTTCAAAACCGGTCGTGAAGGCGCGCAGGCGCTCGCCAGCAAACATTATGACATTGCGATCTGCGATATCCAGCTGCCCGACATCAATGGCGAAGACCTGTTTGTGCAATTGAAAGAAACCGAGACGGCATTGCCCGCATTCGTGTTTACTACCGGCTATGGCACCATAGACCGTGCGGTGCGTTTGTTAAAACTCGGCGCCCATGATTACCTCACCAAACCGCTGGATATTCGCGCCCTGCTGAAAACCGTCAGGGCGGTGTGCGACAAATCGCGTCCCGCAAGCATGGGCGAAAACACCTTGGGTATCTCCAGCGCCATGCGCCATGTCGAGTCGCTGTTGCCGCGCTTGGCGCAGGGTACGACTTCGGTATTGATAACCGGTGATTCCGGGGTCGGCAAGGAGTGGGTAGCGCGGGCGCTGTATCGTCAGTACGATCCCGAAGGGCAAACGCCTTTTATCGCCGTCAATTGCGCTTCGCTCACGGAAAGCCTGCTGGAAGCCGAATTATTCGGCTACATCAAAGGCGCTTTCACCGGAGCGACACGCGACAAGAAAGGACTTTTCGAGCTGGCTAACGGCGGCATACTGTTTCTGGATGAAGTCGCGGAAATGTCACCCGCCATGCAAGTTAAGCTGTTGCGGGCGATTCAGGAAAGAGAAATTGTCCGGGTCGGCGCGGAAACACGGATTCCGGTTAACATCAAGCTGGTTTGCGCCACACATCAGGATCTCAAGCAACTGGTCGAGCTCGGCAAGTTCCGCGAGGATCTCTACTACCGCATCCACGTGATCCATTTGCACATCCCGCCCTTGCGCGAACGCAAGGAGGATATTTTGTGGCTGACCGGGCAGTTGCTCGACGCCTGGAGCACGGAAAATACCGATGCCCGCACCCTGGATCAAGCGGCGGAAAAATCCTTGTTGGACCATCCCTGGCGGGGCAATATCCGCGAACTCAAACATTGCCTGGAGCGGGCCTGCGTGCTATCCCAGCAAACCCGCCTTACCGCAGACCTTCTCTTCGGAGACATCGCATCGGCTCCTTCCGAGTCCCCCGAAAACATAGGCTCGTTAAACGACTATCTTCAGGTTAGCGAGAAGAAATACATCGAGGACAGGCTATGCGCCAACGACCGGCGCATAGCCGAAACGGCAGCCGAGCTGGGCATTAGCCGTAAGACCCTGTGGGAGAAGATGAAAAAACTCCAGATACAGGGGAAGTTTGCGCAAGAACCGGCGGAATGATCCATTCATCAGGTCGATAGAAACGCAAAACCATGCGCTTCTATCGCCGTCAATTAAAGCCCGGTGCGGTGCGCGCGCGGCGTGAAGAAAATCCCGCTGGGTTTGTCGACGTGGAGCTCGCTTACGGGAAGATAGGTCTCGCTGTCGTAAATCACCACCTTGTCGTCATCGCGCGCCGATAACCATACTTGCTCGCCACGCGGGGTGAATTCCAGGTGCAGCACGGCCTTGCCGGGTTTCAGGGTCTGCACGATGGTGCGGCTCGGCACGTCGATCACCTGCACCGTCCCGTTGTCCGGGAAAGCGAAATTCACCCACACCTGGCGGTTATCGGGACGCGCCACGACAAATACCGGTTGACCTGCAACCGGGATGCGCGCGGCTTCCGTCCATTTCCCCTGGTCGATCACCAGCACTTCATGGCGGCCCACCGCCGGCACCAGCAATTCGTTGCCGGTCGCCGCCCAACCTTCGAGGTGAGGCATCTTGAACACCGGCAGCTTCTGCTCGCCGCGGCCATAATGATCGAGCACCCGCTTCACGCCCGCATCGGGGTTCCACAGGTCGAGCAGGGCCAGCCCGTCTTCGCCGAACAAGCCCGCCAGGTAATAGCGTCCATCCGCAGTGATCATCGCGTCGTAGGGTTCCTTGCCGATATTCTTGTACTTGCGCACCACCGGCTTGGCCGGGTCTTTCATCTCCACCAGCCAGATCTCGCCCGCTTCGAACAGGCTGAAGACGAAACGGTTGCCCGGCGCATCGACCAGGCCGATCACCTTGGAGGGTTTTCCGTTGTCGTCCAGCGCGGGGATATTCGCGACTTGCTTGAGGGTGACCGCATCGAAAACATTGATCCCTCCCGGTGTGTAGTTGGCCACCGCGACCAGCCTGCCGTCTTGGGAAATCGCACCGCCGATGCTGTTGCCGGACTGCACCGCGCGGTTAACGATGCGCATCTCCAGCATATCGATCTGGGTCAATCCACCGTCGCGACCGAACACGTAGGCGTAGCGTTCATCGCGCGAGTAGTTCACGGAGGCGTGCGACAGGTCGCCCAAACCGGCGATCTGCCCCAGCTTGGTTCGATGGCTGGTTTCTACCACCGCCACCCGCCCCGACGCACGTTCGATCACCAGGCCCAGATCGCCCGTTCCGCGCAATGGCGGTGTGGCGCACCCGCTTAATGCTACAGCGGCAAACAGCCCAAGCAGGCCGCGAAATACATTTTCAATGCGCATCGGGTAATCCTTTCATCAACATATCGACGATCCATCCGGCTTCATCTTCGGAAATAAATGCTTGCCACGGCGGCATCGGCGTGCCGCCGCGTCCGCGCAGGATGGTTTCCGTCAACGCTTCCGGCGATTTTCCCTTCAGCGCTTCGGGCAGTAGCGGCAAGCCCAAGCCGCCAGCCAGCGTCATGCCGTGGCAGGAACCGCAATCCTGGCGGATCAGGTTAATCAACTCGGTTTGCCGAGCCGGGGCAGGCGGTTCCCCAGCCATGACCGGGGTGCAGATAACCACCGACCCCGCAAGCAACAAGAACAACCTAGAAAATTCTCGATGTAGACTCGACATCATTTTTCGATTTTAAACTCACCGCCATTTGGCAATTTTCATCTTTCCAGCAACTGTCACCTTTGTCATTATCGAGCAAAGCACCAACCAGTGAAAATTTTTACAAAAAAAGGCGGGATATACCCGCCCTTTTTCTGCGATCCTCGCCCGGATAAACCCTGCTTACATTTTGACGGCAGTAATGTCTGCCTTGGTGTCGATGCCCAGCATATAACCGAATGAGACGTAATGGTAGCGACCTGCGGTATGATCGTCGTGGATGGCAATCCCGAAATTATAGGCTTTGCCGGATTCCAGCTTGACATCGCCTTCGCCGCCGGCGAATTTGCGCACGAACGTCACGGTCCAAGTGCCGTCCTTCAATTCGCCCTTGGCTTCGGTCAAGGCCTTGCCGCCCTCCATCACACGTTTGTCGGCAATGTAGCCATCCACCATGACGCCTCCCTTGCCGCTGCGGTACTGGTTCAGATCGAAAAATTTTCCCGCCGCCAGGTTGCCGTCCTTGACGTACTTGGTCTTCTTATCGTCCGTCACCCCCGGCATGGTACGCACGTCGGTATGGCAAGTAGCCCAACAGCCGCCCGTGCTATCCATATCGACCTTGCCCGGCTCTTCCAGCATGTATGCAGCCTTGATCGGATTATCAGGATCCATCTTGTTGCCGCTGGAAAACTTGGTGTCTTTCCAGCTCAAGCGCAGATACAGATTCGCGCCGTCGTGTGCCACTTGCACGGAAACCGGGATGCTGCCGGGCTTGCCCTTGATCGGCGTCGGTTCGAGAGCGGCGCTCTTGGTTTTCTCGCCAGCGGCGATTTTTGCACCGATTTCAGCCGATTCGTCGGATTTGGCCTTCTCGTCAGTGTGACAGCCGATGCAAAGCTCGCCGCGCTTGACGCCCTTGGCGCCGCCATGCTCGGTTCCGGTCAATATCCATTCCATCCCAGACGAACCGGGATAGAACACCACGATATTTCTGGCAGGAACCTGGCTGATGTCCGCAGCGCCAGCCATTCCCGCACCGCCTATCAACGCTGCACCGCAAGCACCCAAGAGCGTAAACGCTGTTCTGTTCATATCGAATCTCCTTTCAGTTGAGTCGAAACATAGAAGCTGCATTAATAATACATGTCAATTTTTAAAAATAAACCCCGGTTAAGGGGTTTACTTTTGGACAAGTGCAACTTCCGATTTCGCCGGACCCAATCCTTACTCTTCGGCACCCTTGGGCAAATTGTGCGCTATGCCCTTGTGACAATCGATACAGCTCTTGCCGGAACCGGGTTCCGCAGCCATCGCGTGTTTTTTCTGGGCACTCTTGTCCTGTATCTTCAAGTCCATGCCGTCGAAGCTATGGCAGTTGCGGCATTCGCGCGAATTCGAGTTCTTCATGCGCTCCCATTCGTGCGTGGCCAACTCCAGGCGATGCGACTCGAATTTTTCCTTGGTATCGATATCACCGGTGAGCTTGCCCCAGACTTCCTGGCTGGCCTGGATCTTGCGCTGCATCTTGTGTATCCAGTCCTTGGGTACATGGCAGTCGGAACACACCGCCCGCACGCCGGTGCGATTGGAGTAGTGGATGGTCTTCTTGTACTCCTGGTAAACGTTGTCGCGCATCTCGTGACAGGTAATACAGAATTCCAGGGTATTGGTGGCCTCCATCGCGGTGTTGAAGCCCCCCCAGAAAATAATCCCGGCGATAAAACCGCCCCCCAGCAAGGTCAATAACGAATAGCTGACGCTTGGGCTACGCAATTTTTGCCATAAGCTTTTTGAGTTTTCGTTTGCCACGGTGTCTCTCTCCAATCTAATTATTCACGCTTCGATCAGGCCATTTTCTAACTGACGCGCGCCGCCATCGAACATGCCGATGGCGGCTAGTCTCAAGGCCAGAGCAACCATTTTTATGGATTATGAATTGCGTTGACCGAGCATCAGACAGCTTATTTCATGCTGGCGTAGTAATTGAGTACAGCCTCAATTTCGGGCTTGCTGAGCCCTTCCAGCTTGGGTTTCATTTTCTTGGGCATGGTACGCTTGCCGCCCAGGAAAAATTCGGTCTGCTCCTTCAAGTAAGCCATTTTCTGACCCGCCAGGATACCCGCATCGTCATCCGCCAGGCTGGCACCTTCGGAATGGCATTTTTCACATGTATTATCATGTATTTCCTTGCCTTTTTTGGCCAGGGCGGCATCGAATTTCTGCGCAGTGCGCACGAACTTCTTCCCCGCGAACGACTGGGCCAGCGCCTTGATGTCGGCGTCGCTCATATCCTTGACGATCTGGCACATATCGGTCTTGGTACCTTTCTTGTCGCCGGTGCGGATTTTGGTCTCGACGCAAGGACGCTCCTTGGCCTTGTAAGCTTTCAGCGCATCGCCGAAATAGGAAGCGGAATAGCCACCGATATTCGGCACATCGCTCTCGGTGCTGGCGCCGTCCTTGCCGTGGCAGGCCACGCAGCTTTCGGCAAGCTTGCCGGCATCGGCCGACGCTCCGGATGCAAGAGTTAAACCAAAAAAAGCACTGGCTGCCAGCAGTGCGTACCCCATATTTTTTCGCTTCATCGCAACGCCATCCTTTCAAAGTTTCAAAAAATTAAAATCTTTCGCACTCAGAAAATCCCCAACTGCGCGGAAAGCCCGAGCCAAGATTACACTTGCATAATACGGATGACAAGATTGGAAAAAGCCCAAATTGCCGCCCGCCCTTCAACAGCCAACAAACACCTTACATTACATAATATTATCGAAACATATCGACAATCTACAGGTTATTGCCGACACTGAAAAATCGGTAAAGCAAAACACACAACACCGATCCATGTTTTGCTGACAAATATCAGAATTTGTTGATTTTCTTATGCACAGAAAAAAACAACGGGGGCAAAATGCCCCCGTAATTTTTTACAGCCGATCAATAAATATCGTGCTGGGTGTTATAGACATTGAATTTACCGGTAGGCGTAATCAATTTGGGATCCTTGATCACAGCCTTCATCTTCAGCGTCTTGTCGTCCAGCACTACGATCGCCGAAGGTTCAGTTTTGCCCGCCCAGATCGAATACCAAACTTCGGAACCATCGGCATTGTACTCAGCCTGTACCACACGCTTGGTTGCCTTGGATGCTGGCAAATCGGCCATCTTGGCAACATTGATAACGACTGGCGGTTTGTCCAGATGCTTGATGTCGTACACAGTCACCGATTCCGCATTCTCCTGTTCCGGGTTCAGCGGAGCATCAGCATACAAGTGGTTGGACTTCGGATGGGTCTTGACGAAGAGCGAGCCGCTGCCGTGGTTCTTCAGTTCCGCCACGACCTTCCAGGCATATTGCTTGTGCTTGACCGGGTCGGTACCAATCAAAGTGATCACGTCCGCGCCCAAGTGGGAAGTCGCCCACACCGGCCCGAACTTGGGATGCACGAAGTTGGCGCCGCGACCGGGGTGAGGACGCGCCTTGGTGTCCACCAGTGCGGCCAGCTTGCCGGTCTTGGTATCCACCACGGCAACCTTGTTGGAAGCGTTAGCCGCTACCAGGAAGTAACGCTTGGTCGAATCCCAACCGCCGTCATGCAGGAACTTGGCGGATTCGATCGTGGTTTCCTTGAGGTTCTTGATGTCCGAGTAGTCCACCAGCTTGATCATGCCGGTTTCCTTGATGTTGACCACCCATTCCGGTTTGCCCTCGGTCGCCACGATGGAAGCTACGCGCGGCTCGGGATGGTACTCACCGTCCACATCCTGACCACGAGTCGACATGATCTTCAACGGCTTGAGGGTTTCGCCATCGGTAATCACGTACTGTGGCGGCCAGTAGGAGCCGGCAATCGCATACTTGTCTTCATAGCCCTTGAACTTCGAGGTTTCAACCGAGCGAGCTTCGATACCGACCTTGAGTTCCGCCACAATGGTCGGTTTTTCCATCCACAGATCGATCAAGTCGAGCTTGCCATCGCGTCCGATCACGAACACGTAGCGGCCGGAAGCCGACATACGGGAAATATGCACGGCGTAACCAGTTTTCACGATACCCCAGATCTGCTTGGTATCGCCGTCGATCAGCGCCACTTCGCCGGTATCGCGCAGCGTCACGGAGAAGACGTTCTTCAGGTTAATCTTGTTCATTTGCTTTTTGGGACGATCTTCCGGTTTGATGATCAGCTTCCAGCTGTTCATCATATCCTTCATACCCCACTCCGGCGGTGTGTCCGGCGTCATCTGGATGTAGGTCGCGATGTTGGTGATTTCCTGCTTGGTCAGGATGTCGTCGAAATTCACCATCCCGCCGTC
>CALMWM010000369.1 GCA_937873435.1 uncultured Gallionellaceae bacterium | reverse complement strand
CCTTGTCGATGCCGCGCTTCAGGTCCATCGGGTTCATGCCGGCGGCGACGAACTTGAAGCCTTCGTTGCAGATCGACTGCGCCAGCACGGTGGCGGTGGTGGTGCCGTCACCGGCGACGTCGGAGGTCTTGGACGCGACTTCCTTCACCATCTGCGCGCCCATGTTCTCGAACTTGTCCTTCAGCTCGATTTCCTTGGCCACGGACACGCCGTCCTTGGTGATCGTCGGGGCGCCGAAGGAGCGCTCCAGCACGACATTACGGCCTTTCGGGCCGAGGGTGACTTTAACTGCATTGGCCAGAACATTGATGCCGGCCACCATACGATGACGAACGTCATCACCAAATCTTACGTCTTTAGCTGCCATATTCTATTCTCCTGAATTCTTGATAAAGCGATTAGGCTTCGACCACGCCCATGATGTCTTCTTCGCGCATCACCAGCAGATCTTCGCCCATGACCTTGACGGTCTGGCCGGAATACTTGCCGAACAACACACGGTCGCCGACTTTCACTTCCAGCGCGCGCACCTTCCCGTCGTCCATGACCTTGCCGGTACCAACAGCGACGATTTCGCCTTGATCGGGCTTCTCGGTGGCGGAGTCGGGAATCACGATACCGGATGCGGTCTTGCGCTCTTCTTCCATGCGCTTGACGATGACGCGATCATGCAAGGGACGAATTTTCATTGCGTTATTCTCCTGTTTTAAACTAAATGACAAAAATCCAAGCTTACGACGCGGCTATTAGCACTCACGCCTAGCGAGTGCTAATAATAGGGGCTAGGTAGGCAAATTTCAAGAGCAGGAGGGAAAATACTATTCGGCGATCCCCGGAAGCTTGCTTTCGTCTACCTCATCTATCTGGCTGGGAAGCAGGTTTTTGCGGGCGTAGTCCAGGTAGATTTTTTCACGGATGAACAGACGGAACAGATCGGGATCGATATGGTTGTCCCGGCTCATCTTGCCGAGAATGGTCAGCGCCTGCATCAGCGTCATCCCGGGACGGTAGGGTCTATCCTTGGCGGTTAATGCCTCGAACACATCGGCGATCGCCAGGATACGCATCGGCACCGACATCATTTCCCCGGTCAACCCCAGCGGGTAGCCCTTGCCGTCGAGGCGCTCGTGATGGGCGCCGGCAATCCGCGGCACCTTGCTGAGATTCTTCGGCCACGGCAATTTTTCCAGCATCTCTAGCGTGGTCAGTGCATGGCGGTTGATGATTTTGCGCTCTTCCGGCGTCAAGGTGCCGCCGGGGATGGTGAGGTTGGCTTTTTCTTCGGCTGAAATCGCATCGACGACTTCTCCGCGCCGATTGTGAAGTTTGCGGCCAGCGATCCGGGCAATGCGCTCCTGATGCGCTTGCGACATGAATTCCCGCCCGAAATTGCATTGTCGGAGGAAATCGAAGTCATCGTCGAGATGTTTCAGCTGTTGTGCCAACTCTTCCTCCAAGGCTTGGAATTCCGCCGTAGTCGCGTTTTGTTCCATCAGGCGCAGGCGGTTTTTCAGCATGGCGATTTCAGCATCGCGCTTGAGTATCTCGAAGCGCGCTTCTAGCAGGTGGACTCGGTCGAATAGGGCTTCCAGCTTGGTCGCTTTGTCCACCACATGTTCGGGAGTAGCGAGCTTACCGCAATCATGCAGCATCGCGGCGATCTTAAGCTCGTAGAATTCTTCCTCGCTCATGCTGAACCCGGCAAGCGGCCCGTCCCGGGTAAGATGGGCGGCCTCGGCCAGCATCAAGGCGATTTCCGGTACCCGTTGCCCGTGGTGACCGGTATAGGGGGATTTCTCTTCGATGGCGACGTTAATCCCCTGGATCAATGCCTCGAAAAGTTCGTGCAACTGGTTGATCAATTGGCGGTTGGTCAGCGAGATCGCCGCCTGCGAGGCAAGCGACTCGCCCAGTTGCCGGGCATCGTCGCTGAACGGAACGACATCCCCGCTTTCAGGATCGGTGGCGTTGATCAATTGCAGCGCGCCGATGACTTCGTGCTCGTGGTTTTTAAGCGGGATGGTTAGAAATGATCGCGAGCGATAGCCGGTTTTCTTGTCGAAGGCGAGCGTCCCGGAAAAATCGTACCCCTGTTCCGTGTACACGTCAGGAATATTGATGGTACGGTCATGCAGCACGGCACTGGTAACCACCAGTGAGTCGTTAAGCGAGCCGTCGTCCCGATACAGCGGCACCGGACCCAGCATCACCGGAACCCCGCTCTTGCCGCCCATGCGGATATTGAGCGTGTCGTTGTAGAGAATCTCGAACTTGAGTTGTGCTTTTTCGATCAGGTAAAGCGTACCGGCATCGGCAAAAGTAAGTTCTTGCGCCGCCTTCAGGATGGTTTCCAGCAGTTGGGTGGTATCGCGTTCGGCAGAAAGGGATGCGCCGATGGAAGTAAGCCGCCTGATTCGGGAAAGTAAGGTTTCCACGGTATTGGCTGACATGACGACCCCTGGCTGTTACTTGTATTGGGCGCGATAAAAAACAAGAAAGACGTTCAACCCTTTGCAGAGCTGAACGTCCTGGGGGCGTACTTTATTTCTTTTTTGCGGGCTTGGCGGCAGGCTTGGCAGCCTTGACACCGGCAACGGCGTCGGACAATGCTTTGCCGACCTTGAACTTGACCACTTTCTTGGCCGCGATCTTGATCGTTTTGCCGGTAGCCGGATTACGGCCTTCACGCGCAGCGCGCTCGGTCACGGCAAAAGTGCCGAAACCGATCAGTTGCACCGCATCCTGTTTGGCCAATGCTTCTTTCACGGTTGCCATCAGCGCGTCCAGCGTTTCCGCTGTCTTGGCCTTGGAGGAACCGGTTTTTGCGGCTACGGCGTCGATTAGTTCAGCTTTGTTCATTTGCATCGTCTCCTAAAGTTGAAGGGTGTTAAAAAAGACTACTAGAAAAACTCACTAGAATCACATAACGCGCATTTATACTCCGGTTTTCCTTACAGTGGAATACGTATGACAATGGAATTTTACGCTACATGATTTACTGTTTTCGTTGTTATTGTCGAAGGAATGTTGGTCTTTCATTCTGTCGCCGGCCCCCTGCGACAGAATTATTGAGGAACAGCACCCTTGAAACGCTTAAAATTATTTCATTTATAACCGACAGAACCGCATTCCGCCAGCCTTGGCACCGGAAAGCACCAAAATATTAAACGACAATTTGTGATGTGCATCAAAAAAACCACACAATTAGGAATTCCCTTAGCAAAGATAGGGGAAAAATTCAGCATTTGCAAGTGCTGCCCGCGTCCAATCCACCGCGCGGCGCCATTTTTAGCTTAACTTGTACCGGATATAATCTGCCGCAATGAACAACCGCGAACTCCTGCAACGCTCCCTCGCCGCCGTCTGGCATCCCTGCACCCAGATGAAACAGCACGAAACCCTGCCGCTGGTACCCATCGCACGTGGTCAGGGCGCATGGCTCTACGATTGCGACGGCAACCGTTACCTCGACGCGGTCAGCTCGTGGTGGGTCAACCTGTTCGGCCACTGCAATCCACGCATCAACGACGCGATCAAAGACCAGTTGGAGAAGCTGGAGCATGTGATGCTGGCGGGCTTCACCCACCAGCCGGCGGTCGAACTGTCGGAGCGCCTGGCCCAGCTCAGCGGCCTGGGCCATGCTTTTTACGGCTCGGACGGCGCTTCCGCCACCGAAATTGCCCTCAAGATGAGTTTTCATTTCTGGCGCAATCGCGGGCAACCCGGCAAGACCCGCTTCGTCAGCCTGGAAAACGGCTATCACGGCGAAACCATCGGCGCCTTGTCGGTCACCGACGTGGCGCTGTTCAAGGACACTTATGCGCCGCTGCTAAGAACCAGTGTCCAGATGCCGACCCCCGACTGGCGTTATGCCCATGCGGATGAAAATGCGCAAGACTTTGCGTTACGCCGGGCACAGGCGTTGCGCAGCCACCTGGAACAGCATCACGGCGAAACCGCTGCCCTGATCCTCGAACCGCTGGTGCAGGGTGCTGCCGGCATGGGCATGTACCATCCTGAATACCTGCGCCAGGCACGGGCGATTTGCGACGAATTCCAGGTTCACCTGATCGCCGACGAAATCGCGGTGGGATTCGGGCGCAGCGGCACTTTCTTCGCCCATGAGCAGGCCGGCATCCAGCCGGACTTCCTGTGCCTGTCGAAAGGCATCACCGGCGGCTATCTGCCGCTCTCGGCAGTGTTGACCCGCGACCCGATATATCAGGCCTTTTATCACGACGAAACAGCGAAAGGCTTTCTGCATTCCCATTCCTACACCGGCAATGCGCTCGCCTGCCGTGCCGCGCTGGCGGTGCTGGATATTTTTGCCGAGGATAAGATCATAGCGGCCAACCGCGCCAAAGCAGAATTATTCAACCGGATCGCCGACCCCTTGCGCTTGCATCCCAAGGTACGACATTTCCGCAACACCGGGATGATCTGGGCGTTCGAAGTGGCAAGCCGCACCCAGGGATGCTCCCGGCAGTTTTTCGAGGAAGGACTGAAGCGCCAAGTCCTGTTGCGCCCGATCGGCAACACCGTGTATTTCATGCCGCCTTATGTGGTCGACGCAGATGAGTTCAGCCACCTGGTCGCGGCAACGCTGGAGATTATCGAATGCATCGCATGAACAATCTAATCCCGATTCTGGCCATTCTCCTTTTTGCGACGGCATCCCACGCCGCCCCGTTGCCCGCACCGGTCTCGCAGGCATTGCGCGAGGCCGGCATTCCCGAGAACAGCGTCGGCATTTTCGTCCAGGAAGCCGGCGCCAGCCGCCCGTTGCTGGTACATCAGGCGCAGCGGGCGATGAGCCCGGCCTCGACCATGAAGCTGGTGACCACTTATGCCGCGCTGGAAGTACTCGGCCCCGCCTACACCTGGGAAACCGCGCTGTATGCCGCCGCGCCGCCACGAATGGGCGTTCTCGACGGCAATCTGTATTTGCAGGGATCCGGCGACCCGGCCTTGACCATCGAGCGTTTCTGGCTGATGTTACGCGACTTGCGCCAGGGCGGCCTGCACGACATCCGCGGCGACCTGGTGCTGGACGGCAGCCGCTTTTCCGCCAGCGGCGGCGACCCCGGCGCCTTCGACGGCGCTGCCTACCGCCCCTACAATGCGCTGCCGGATGCGGTGCTGGTCAACTTCAAAAGCACCCGCTTCCGCCTGCTACCCACGCCGGACAGTCCGGCGATACGCATCCTCGCCGACCCCGCACCGCCCCAACTACAAATCGTCAACCAGTTGCAGGCCGGCAACGGCGAATGCGGCGACTGGCGCGAGGGCATCGAGGCCACGGTGAGCCGCAACGGCGGCAACACGCTGGCAGTGACCTTCAGCGGCAGCTATCCGCTCGCCTGCGGCGAAAAATCCTGGCACCTGGCGCTGTTCGACAACAGCGCTTATGTGTATGCGCTGTTCCGCCAACTCTGGGAAGAAAGCGGCGGCAGCTTGAACGGCACGGTGAAACACGGCACCACCCCGCCCGCGGCTACCCGCCTTGCCAGCCAGGAATCGCGCCAGCTCGCCGACATCGTGCGCGATGTCAACAAATTCAGCAACAACCTGATGGCGCGCCAACTCCTGCTGACGCTAGGCAACGGCAGCACGGAAAGCGGTATCAAAGCAATCACCGCGTGGCTTGCCACCACGGGACTGACCTTTCCCGAACTGACGATGGAAAACGGCTCCGGCCTGTCGCGCCGCGCCCAGATCAGCGCCGAACATCTTGGCCAATTACTGCTGGCGGCCTATCGCAGCCCGGTGATGGCGGAATTCGTCTCGTCGCTGCCGATAGCCGCAGTGGACGGCACCATGAAGAAAAGATTGCACGACCAGGCGGTCGCCGG
>CALMWM010000368.1 GCA_937873435.1 uncultured Gallionellaceae bacterium | reverse complement strand
GGCGTTCGCCAGTTCGTCTTCGATCGCTTCCTGCATCGCCGCGCAGGCGTCGTCGTCGGGGAGTTGCGGCGGCTGGGCGTAAAACAGCGTGTTAGGTTCAAGCGTCAGGTGGTAGGCGGAGATGTGCGCCGCGCCGAAATCGACGGCGGAGCGGATGTCGCTCAATGCCTCCTCGCGGCTTTGGCCGGGCAGGCCGTACATCAGGTCGAGATTGACGTTGTCGAAGTGGCGCAGCGCCAGTTCCACGGCGGCGCGAGCCTCGCGGCCGTCGTGGATGCGCCCCAGCGCTTGCAGGTGGGCCGGGTTGAAACTCTGAATGCCGAGCGACAGGCGGTTGACTCCCGCCGCGCGGAATTCCGCGAACTTGCCCGCTTCCACCGTGCCGGGATTGGCTTCCAGGGTGATTTCCGCCCCCGCATCGAGCGGCAGCATGGCGCGCGCGCCGCACAGGATGTCGTCGATGGCGCGCGCCGAAAATAGGCTGGGCGTGCCGCCGCCGAAGAACACGCTGACCACCTTGCGACCCCACACCGAGGGCAGCGCACCTTCGAGGTCGCGCAGCAGCGCGGCGACATAGTCTTGCTCCGGGATGACGCCGCCCGCCGCGTGGGAGTTGAAGTCGCAGTACGGGCATTTGCGCACGCACCAAGGGATGTGGATGTAGAGGCTGAGCGGCGGAGCGATCATCGGGGTATCGCGCACTGATCCGAGCGAGGCTGAAAAGCCCCTCTCCCGCAGGCGGGAGAGGGGTTGGGGTGAGGGTATTCGGCCATGATCCACGTTTCCACGAGCGCAGAGTCCCTCATCCCCGGCCCTTCTCCTTTATGCCCATTGGGGTACGCCTGCGGGCGAAGGGAGGTTTATTTACATGGTGAGATGGTTGGCGCGGGGCGATCAACGCTGTTTCAGTTTTTCCACCAGCATCGCCAGCGCCTTGCCGCGATGGCTGATCCGGTTTTTCAGCTCCATCGGGATTTCCGCGCCGGTCTGGCCGTATTCGGGCAACAGGAAATACGGGTCGTAACCGAAGCCGCCGTCGCCGCGCGGGGTGTCGATGATCTCGCCGTACATCGCGCCCTCGGCGATGATCGGTTGCGGGTCTTCCGGGTAGCGCACCAGCACCATCACGCAGTAGTAGTGCGCCTTGCGGTTGGCGTGGCCTTGCAGCGACTCGATCAGCTTTTCGTTATTGCGCTGGTCGGATTTCGGAAACCCCGCGAAATGCGCCGAATACACGCCGGGCGCGCCGTTGAGCGCGTCGACGCAGATTCCCGAATCGTCGGCCAGCGCCGGCAGGCCGGAATGCAGGCTGGCGTGGCGCGCCTTGGTGAGGCAGTTCTCGATAAAGGTGCAGTAGGGCTCTTCCGCCTCGGGGATGTTGAAGGCCGATTGCGGAAAAACCTCGAAAGACATGGGTTGCAGCATCGCGCCGATTTCGCGCAGTTTGCCGGCATTGTTGGAAGCGATGACGAGTTTTTGCATGGTAAATATGGGGTTATGGCGAAGTGGCGATATTGTAGCAGCAAACGCCGCAGTCTTAACCCGACCCGGCAGAGAAGCGCCGGGCGCATCATCCCTTGATGCAGGCAAGCGGTATCAGCTTCGTCACCTTGCGTGCCAGCCCGGCGTGTTCTGCCGCCTCGACCACCGCGTTTACGTCCTTGTAGGTGTCCGGCGCCGTGGCAGGCCGAGCCGAAGGAGCGCGCCATGCCTTCCGTCGTGCCGATCAGGAGACAGCTCCTCCTTCACGCAAATCAATGTGACTGACTACCAAGTGCTATTCGGCCTTGTGTTCCAGCGTGATGCCGACCAGTTCCAGCACCACCCCCAGCGCCAGCAGCAGCGCCCCCGGCCAGACTTCGGGTGCGAGCAGCATCAGGAGCGCGCCCAGCACCACAATGACGATAGCGCTGGCGCGCCGGATACGTGGATTCCTTATCATTTGGGGTTCTCCTCATTGACTGTTTCACCCTGAAGTATAGTTCAACAACCATTACCTCAACGCCGTACCTACATGCGCCATTCCTCCGTAGCGCCATGCGCGCCGGTCAGCGGGACGAAGACCACCGGCAGCGTGTTTCTGCGGTGCAGTTTGCCGTCCGGGCTTTTTTTCACCACCAGCAGTTGCTGGGACATGAACGGCATTCCCACCGGGATCACCAGGCGCGCGCCCGGTTTGAGCTGTTCGATCAACGGTTCGGGGATGTGCGGCGCGGCGGCGGTGACGATGATACCGTCGTAGGGGGCGTGTTGCGGCCAGCCCTGGTAGCCGTCGCCGCAACGCACCTCGACGTTGGCGATGCCGAGTCCCGCCAGGCACTGCGCGGCCTGGCTTGCCAGGTGCGGAACGATCTCGATGCTGTAGACCTGGCGCGCCAGCTGCGCCAGTACCGCGCTCTGGTAGCCGGAGCCGGTGCCGATTTCGAGCACGCAGGCGTTATCCGGCAGGTTCAGCAAATCGCTCATCAGCGCGACGATGAAGGGTTGCGAAATGGTCTGGCCGTGGCCGATAGGCAAGGGGTAGTCGCCGTAAGCCTGGTCCAGCAGTTCGGGCGGGACGAAGGCGTGGCGCGGCACCGCCCGGATCGCCGCGATTACCTTGGCGTCCAGCGCGTCCTTGCCGATGGCGGCGCGGTCGCGCGCGGCTTCCCGTTCGATGTCGTCGATCAGCCATTCCCGTTCCTGGGCGTATTGATTGTCCATGTCAGTCGGCCTCCCGTTCCAGCGAGCAGCATTGGGTGTTGTCGTCCGCCGTGCCGGACACCTGCACCTGGCCGGTGACCGGGTTGGGGCGGAAGGTGGTGCAGCCTTTCAGCCCTTGGGCGTAAGCGCTTTGGTAGAGCGCGCGGAAGGCCTCGAAGGGGTAGTCCGGCGGCACGTTGATGGTCTTGGAAATCGAATTGTCGACGTGGGCTTGCAGCGCCGCCTGCATTTCCAGGTGCGCGGCGGGGGCGATCCCGGCGGCGCGCACGAAGGCCGGCGGCAAGGGAGCGTGCGCCCCGTGCATCTGGCGGAACTGGCGCCAGGCGTAATCCTCCACCCGTTCGCTGCGGATTTCGCCGTTCGCTTCGCGGATGTGGCGGGTGTAGGCCAAATCGTAGATCGGCTCCAGCCCCCCTGCCGGCCC
>CALMWM010000367.1 GCA_937873435.1 uncultured Gallionellaceae bacterium | reverse complement strand
ACGTTTGAACGCAAGACCGATGCACAAGACTGGGCGAAGAAAACCGAGGCGGACATGAAAGCCGGTCGCCATTTCGGGCAAAGCAAGCGCCATACATTCAACGAACTGGCCGACGAATACCTGACTCATGCCGCAAAACTGAGAAGCTACACCGACCGAGCGCGCCAGATAGACTATTGGCGCAAGGTGTTTGGTGTGGACACGCTCGACGCCGTGACCGCGCAACGCATCGGCAAGGAACGGGACAAGCTGCTGGACGGGGAAACGGTACGATTCACCACGCCCGCAACTGGCGACCATGCACAAGATGCCAAGCGCGAGAGGGGAAAGCGCACAGGGGCAACGGTGAACCGCTACATGGCCGCCCTGAGCGCCTGCCTTGCCTATGGCGTCAAAACGCTGCAATGGCTGGAGCGCAACCCCTGCGAGCGTGTGCAAAAGCCGAGCGAGAATAAAGGCCGGGTGCGCTTCCTGGCCGACGACGAACGGGAACGCCTGCTGGCCGCCTGCAAGCCCCATGCCAACCTGTATCTGGCCGTGGTGCTAAGTCTGACCACTGGCGCACGGCAAGCGGAAATCATGACGCTACGGTGGCCGCAAATCGACTTCGCACGGAAAACCATTTCACTGGCGAACACCAAGAACGGGGACGCCCGCACACTGCCGCTTGTAGGTGAAGCCTTCGCATTGTTGCAGGAACGCGCCAAGGTGCGGAGCCTGACCAATGACCACATATTCCCGCCGACCAGTGCCGCGAAGAAGTCCGATCACCTCGACTTGCGCGCCCCTTGGCATTCCGCCCTGAAAGCCGCCGCTGTGGAGAATTTCCATTGGCATGATATGCGCCACACCGCCGCCAGTTACTTGGCAATGTCCGGCATATCTTCGGTGGCGCTGGCTAAATTCCTTGGACACCGCACCCTGGCGATGGTGGCGCGTTATTCACACCTGAGCGACGAGCATGTGGTGGCGACCGGCGAGACGCTGGCCGCACGGCTGGGGGTGGCATGATGAACGAAGAAGAGTGGGCGAAGCGCGATAGCGAGCTTTTAGACCAGCACGCGCTAGAATTTGACAGCGTTTGTGAAGATCACCTTAAATCCTTGCGCTTCGACCTCAATAGCGAGTTTCCACCTTATCCACCGGCGCACACCGTGACCCTGGCGCGTGCCGTCCACGCGCTCGCAATGCGAACGCTTGCGGATGCGCACCCGGCAAAACGCCCTGGCGGCAATGGCTTTGTAGAAGCTGGCTGGCGCCGATTGCATCGCTATTGGGTTGCCGTGTTCCGAATTAACGACGGCGTGAATCTTGCGGCAAAAAGTGTACCGCCATCCATTTGTCTTCGTGACCGCCTAACCGCGCTCCCCGTTCAATCATGGCGCACACCTTCACCCGAACACCTAAAAGAGTGGGAGCGCGCCGTCTATTCCGTTGCCGACAAACAGGCCGCAAAACGCCGCGCCGTTGAAATTATGTTCAACCAGCCGACGCTTGCACCGCACTTTGATCGTGGTGTTGTTGTTTCATTGGCAGAACTCGACGCCTGGGCGATAGACACCGGCATGACCGACGATGCGGGCGTTACGCCGCTTTTGCGAGCAATGGAGGCCGAAACCGCCGAGCGTGCGCGCATCACTGCCGAAGCCATAGCCAAAGAAAGGGGCGAGGCATACGAACCGACTGCCACCCCGGAAACGACCGCCGCGCAACCCGAACAGACCGCCACTGAGGGCGAGCCGGTAAGAACGGGAAGGCCGCCGTCGGTCAATGCGAAAGCTAAAATTGTGCACCAGATTATCGTTGCCTTTGAACAGGCAGCCGGAAAACAATTCGACGCTGGCGCGCTACCGGGCAAAGCCGCCGACCTACTCGACGCCTGCCAAAGAATCGAAAAGGTGCTGACGCGCAAAAACGCTGTGACGATGGTAAGTCCCGAAACGTTCAAGGGGTGGCTACGCACCGCAGGTTTTGCGTTTCCGAATGGCCGCACACCGAAAGACGAAGAGATATACTGGACACACCTTGTGCCCAAAACCATGAGCATAATTAACACCGCAGTTTTCACCGGGGATTTTCCTGATACGCCGCCGTAACCCTCGCCAGCAAAGCATTTCACCAAACACGGAACCCATATAAAAACTGGGTTTTTCGTTTCCGTATATTTTTCCCAGCGTTTTTTCTTTGGAAGTGTGCGAATTAAATGGGAACCGTACCGCGAAAGCGGGGTTAAACGGGAACCACTAAAATGAACACTCAAGCCGAACCAAGCCAACAAAATGCCAAGGCCGACACACCGCCGCGCCGCCTCTTCACCCTTCCCAATTTTGCCGAGCGCCACAACAGTTTTCTGACGCTTTCGGCACTGACAAACCAGAAATTCAAATCAGAACCGCGCAAGTCCAGCCGTGGCGTTATACCTGGCAACGGGTTGGCCGAGCATGGCGCATTCCTCACGGTGGGACGGCGCGTGCTGGTTGATGAGGAAGCCTATTTTAAGTGGCTCGATGCGCAACAGACTGGCGGTGCAAAATGAGCGCCGCCCTAGCCGCCGAAATAGTGCGCGAGCTGCAATCCCAGCCAGAACTCGGTGTGAACGGCTTCCTCTGTCCCCACACCCAATCCGCCGCCAATTTTCCGACCGACCGCGCAGCCGCATTCAAGCCAGATTTTGTTCTTAACGTTGCGACCGTCATGGAAGCGCTGGCAACCCACGGCCAGCGCGTGGGCAGCGACATCCAGACCGGCACCGGTCTGGCGATGTGGAGCTCGCCGGGTGACTACGAGATGTCACGATTGCCGCCTGGCGGTCTGCCCGCTGGGCGCAAGGTTGGACTTGGCGCAGCAATCGTCGCGTGCTATATCGCCGGAATTCCGCATAGCCGAATACCTGGAAACCCTGACGTTCGGATTTCGCGGAGAAGAACAAAATGAGCCTGACCGTAACCTGGTTCAAAGGTCTTGGCGCGAGCGATGCGGCGGAGGAAGCGACGACCTGGGAGGCGCTCGCAGCGATGTGTCGTAACCCCAAGGAATACCCGACGAAGGAACAGCTCCCGCTAATAAAAATGGCGCGCTTCGGTGCGCTGCGGTCAGACAAAAACTCTCTCAGGCACAACGCCAATGTGCTCGCCGCATCGGGCATCGAACTGGACTACGACGCCGAGAAGATAACCGCATCCGCTGCCGCGTCAGTGCTGCAACTCATGGGCGTTACTGCTGCCATCTACTCATCCCCGAGCAACACACCCACCACGCCCCGCTGGCGCGTCCTGCTGCCGCTGTCCCGCGAACACGCACCAGAGTCCCGCCGAGTGTTCGCCAAGCAGGCAGACGCGCTCTTGGGCGGCATTGTGGCCGCCGAGTCGTTTGTGCTGTCGCAGTCGTACTACTTCGGGCGGGTGGCCGGTGCGCCGTATGAGTGCTTCGAGTCGGTCGGGCAACCGATAGACCTGTGCGGCCTGCCCGCCGTAGCGCCCGAACCGCCGCCACATCCGCCGACCTACACCTCGACCCGCAACCCGGCATGGCGCGGCCCCGAGGACGACGACGAACTGATCCGGCGGATGTACGCTTCTAAGCCGTCATTCGGTGCGGCGCTAGGCAACACCGCCTCGTTCGTTGATTTGTGGGAAAACAAAGTAACCGTGTTCAACGGCGACGAGTCACGGGCGGATGCGGCGCTTGCGCTGTGCCTGGCGTGGTGGACGGGCGATGACGCCGAGCGCATCGAACGGCTGATGCGTCGGTCAGGGTTGAACCGCCCCAAGTACGACCGGGACGACTACTTGCCGCTGCGCACGATACCGGACGCTATACGCAAGAACGAAGGCAAGTGCTACATCGAGACGCCGAAGGATACGCTACCAACGCTTGAGGCTGCCGCCATGACTTTGGAAGATAACTTGTTGCCGTTTGATTCGGTAGAAAATCCATTCGACATACTGCCGCATGTCGTCAACCCTTGGCTTCCTTGCGATGAAGTAACATCGCTTGCAGGCCATGGCGGCAGCGGCAAAAGTTACGCCGCCCTAATCTTGGCCGTGCATGTCTGCCTTGGCCGACCTTTCGCCGGGCTTTCGACCACGCAAGGAAAGGTTCTCTTCTTTTCCGCCGAGGACGGCAAACGAGTGTTAGTGCAACGCCGCGCCCGTATCTGCCGCACACTGGCGATTGATCCCGCGCAACTGGATGGCAAGCTGTTCTTGCTCGACGCTTCCGACCTAGACCCGGCGCTTTACCAGGAACAACGCGATAAGCGGCAAAGCACCGAAACCCCGCTACTTGGAGCATTGGCCGCGCTGGTGCAAAAGTTGGACATAGGATTGACGATTATCGACAACGCCTCGGACTGTTTCAGCGGCAACGAAATTGCACGGGCAGAGGTGCGCGGATTCATTCGCTCGCTACGCCAACGTCTAGCCCGCCCTGGCCGTGCTGTTCTTCTACTTGCCCATATCAACAAGTCCAGCGCCAACGGCGGCAGGGCGGCAGGTAGCGAGGACTATTCAGGTTCGACGGCCTGGCACAACTCTGTGCGTTCGCGTTTATCTCTGACCGCCGACGGCGACAACGCCTTGAAGATCGAACACATGAAAGTCAACCACGGCACACTGGCGCGGCCTGTGCGCTTGGTTTGGCGCGAGGGTGTGCCGATGGTATCAGGCGGCTTCACCGATGCGGGGGCGGCATCCGCCAAGGCTGCCGAGAAGGATCAGGACACTACCGACAAGGCGGCGCTGGTGGCACTGATTCAGGACTTCGACAGACGGGGCGAACGTGTAACGACATCCAGCCAAGGCAGCGCCACCGTGTTCAAGTTGCTCAAAGGGGAGCCGGGCTTTCCGAAGTCCACAAACAGCGAACGGTTAATGCGCTTGTTGCGTGAACTGGAAACCGAAGACGGCATCTACCGGCGGACTGTGAAAACGGCGGATAGGAAATCGCGGGAGGTGTTCACTTGTGCGCCAATACCGAATGGCCAAGCACTACAGGCAGCAGTGGGGCAGGAAGGGACGTGCGCCAATGCGACCGAATAATGTGCGCCGCGCTCCCCCCACACCCCCCGCACGAAAGGTGCGAATTGGCGCACCCCCTGCGCGTATATGCGCCTATTCCAATAAGCGCGTATTGGCGCAAATGAGCGCGAATAGGCGCACCCGGCAGTGTGGTGGCGGTGAAGGATGGCAGGGCGGGGTAGGGGCGGGTCTAGTCTCTACGGCTTCGCCACTTGGTTATCACTGGTTATCTCACGCACAGAAAAAATTCCCGGTTTGAAAAAATATCAAATA
>CALMWM010000366.1 GCA_937873435.1 uncultured Gallionellaceae bacterium | reverse complement strand
GACGATGGGCTTGTCCTTGATGATGTCTTGCACCGCCACCGCTCCGGTGGGATTGGGATGGGCGTGGGGAATCCCGCCGAAAGCCGCGCAGGTGCCCACCGCGACGATGGCGGCGGCGTCCTTGGCGCTTTCCTTGAGCATCTCCAGGTTGGTCATCCCGGCGATGGTGGAATAGACCCCGCCATCCTTGAGCGGGATCGAACCGTCGACCACCAGCAGGTACTTGCCGGCATTTTTCTTCATCGCTTCTTCCCGTGCCGCTTCGGCTGCCGTACCGGCGGCGGCCTGGAGGGTGTGGTGATAGTCGAGCGAAATCGCGTCGAAGATCAACCCTTCCAGCGTCGGCGAATGGGAACGGGTCAGGGATTCGGTGCAGCCTGTGCACTCCTGGAACGACAGCCAGATCACCGAGGGGCGCTGTGCCTTGCCCAGCGCTGCGGCAATCGCCGGTACCATGCTTTGCGGCAGCGCCATCAGCGAGGCCATCGACGCGCAGAATTTGAGGAAGGCGCGCCGGGAAATTCCCTGGCTGCGCAGCGTGGCCTCAAGGGAACTGTCGGGGGTGGGCATGTCGCTTCTCCTTACGGACGGTCTGGATGGCTTGACGGCATTTCCGCGAGAGCTGCGCGCAGTTGCAACAGTCCTTCGAGGATATCTTCTTCCGGCGCGGCGAGGATCGCCGGAAAATGGGCGATTTCGATGAATTCGGCGACGACTTCGTCTCCGCTATTGCAATGGCTTACCCACCATACGCCGTGTATCGCTGTTTCGCGGATACGGGTCGCGCCCAAGGCGTGGATTTCCGCGCTGACCTCGCCTTTTCCCAGCGTGCTTTCGAGGATGGCGCGATCTCCCGCGCGCATCGGCAAGCTTCTCAGATCGATGCTGCCGCCCACTCCTTTCAGGGCCAGTCTTTCCAGCAGAAAGGCAATTTCATGAGCAACGGCAAGGCGTTGCCGGTTTCTTCCCCGGCGAGGCGGATGCCGATTTCCGAGAGCCCGCTCATGGCCGCCATTCTTCGATCAGATTCCGCGCTAGCGCACAGGCGGCTGGTATGGCCGCTGCCACGGTGCTGCCAAGCGTGTCGCCCCAACCCATCTGCTGCGGCTGGATGCCGATCAGGGCGCGCTGCGCCGGCAGGCTGTCGGTCAGGCATGATACCGCCAGCAGATCCAGCAGGCCGACTTCATGCACGCTGAACTTGCGGTTTTCGCCGAGGAAGCGATCCATCTCTTCATCCACGAAGAGCCGGATCGTGCCGGGGGAATCCTGGAGTTCGGCGGCATCCAGTACGATCAGGCCAGCGGCTTGCGCAATCGGCCCGGCTAGGCTGAAGCTCAAGGTTCCGCCGTCGATGAATTCAACCCCCGCCATTTCGCCGCAGTCCTGTTGCAACTGCCGCATCGCGTGCACCCCCACGCCATCGTCCTGCAACAGGGTGTTACCGATGCCGAGAACCACTATCCGGCGGTGTTGCTGGGAGTTGGTCATGAGGCTGCTTCGCGTGGAGGGAACGCCTTCAACTTAGCACCGCGAAGCGGATAGATCAATAACGGAATGTTTCGGGTACGCGACGTAGAGACGCAATATTTTGCGTCTCTACAGCTGTTCCAGCGCCGCCGCATTGGTCCAGGAAAATACCTTTTTTACCGCCTCGTCGCGCGGCAGCCACTGGTAATGGAGATGTTCCTGCGGCGCGAGCCGGATCGGGAGCGGGGAGGGCAGTTCCAGCCCGAATACATGCTCGGTGTTGTGGGTTATGCCCGGCGCGTAACGATGGCGCCATTCGGGGAAAATCTCGAATTCGAATTGATGCTGCCAGTCGGAAAGCCGGAAATTGCCCGCATCCAGCCCGGTTTCTTCGTGCACCTCGCGGATAGCCGTCTCCGCGGGCGATTCGCCCGGCTCGCAACTGCCGGTCACCGATTGCCAGTAGCCGGGGTGGTCGGCGCGTTCCAGCAGCAGTACCTGCAAGTCGGGGGTATGGATGACGACCAGAACGGAGACGGGGAGTTTGTAAACAGGCACGAAGACTCAAGAGACTACGGAAAAGGGCATTATAGCCAGATTCCTTCGCGCTCTGCATGTCAGTCCAGGGAACCGGTGACGATGATGCCGCTTTTGCATTCCGCGGTAAAACTCTTGTCGTTGGTGTCGATGACCCGCTTGAGCCCCTTGTCGTGCTTGCACATGACGATGGCCTTCGCTTCATGCTCGCGCGACAGGGTTTGATCGCGCGCTTTGGCGCCGCATCCGCCGAGCATTCCGAAAATCAAGGCAATCACCGCAAGAGTTGTTGTGCGCATTGGCTTCCCACTTTCGACAGAGATAACCGGGCTGATTTTTCAACGGATTTCACCCGGAAGAATTACGTTGTCATATGCTGGGAGCATAACGCAAATGTCCGGTGCTGGGAAGATGATGTTGCGCAGGGCGCAAAAGTCAACTGGGCATAACGGCCGAGTGCTTTTCAGCTCTTGTTCTGGCAGTCCTTCTTGGTGCAGTCGGCGAACAGGTAGAGTGAGTGCTCGCGGATGGTGAAGCCGTGTTCCTTGGCGATTTTATCCTGGCGTTTTTCGATGTCGGGGTCGCAGAATTCTTCCACTTTTCCGCATTGCAGGCAGACCAGGTGGTCGTGGTGGTGGCCCTGGTTGAGTTCGAAGACCGATTTGTCGCCTTCGAAGTGGTGGCGCACCAGCAGGCCGGCGGCCTCGAACTGGGTGAGGACGCGGTAGACCGTGGCGAGGCCGACATCTTCGCCTTCAGCCAGCAACATCCGGTATACGTCCTCGGCGGTGAGGTGGCGCACTTCGCTGGTTTCGAACAGCTTGAGAACCTTGACCCTAGGCATGGTGACCTTGAGGCCGGCGTTTTTGATGTCGTGTGAGTCGCGCATGGGGACATCATATAGCGATTGAAAAATACTTTCTAGCCGTTGCGGCGATGGCACGTTGGCGGAGGATGACGCTATAATGTTGACCACTTCTATGGTTCCCGGGAATACGCGATGCCCGTTTTAAGCAGATTTGCCTTGTGTTTGTTGGCGGCTTGGTCTTTAGCTGCCTGTTCCGTCGTCGACCGGGTTACGCCCTATAAGCTCGATGTTCAGCAAGGCAACGTGGTGACTCAGGAAATGGTGACCAAGTTGAAGCCCGGCATGAACAAGTCCCAGGTGCGCTTCATTATGGGAACGCCGCTGATTGTCGATGCTTTCCATGCCGATCGTTGGGATTATGTGTACCGCTACCAGAAAGCCGGCACCCTGACCGAGGAACGCCGGGTGACGCTGACTTTCGACGGCGATACCTTGAAGCAGGTGAGCGGCGATGTAGTGGCTGCGCCGGCTGGGCAGGAAGCGAAGCTGCCGGTGCCGCCGGAAAACAAGCCAGCGCCAGCCGCCGAGGAAAAGGGGTTTTTTGGCAAGATGTTGGAAAAAGTGGGTCTGTAGAACATGACGACATTGAATATTGCAATCGCGGGCAGCACCGGACGGATGGGGCGGGCCTTGCTTGAATCGGTTTCCCAGGCCAGCGATATGCGCCTGTATGCCGCGTTGGAACGTGGCGGCAGCCAGGTGGCGGGGCGCGATGTGGGCGAATTCGGTGGTGCCGCCGGGGTGAAAATCAGCGATAGCCCGGCCGCCGCGCTGAAAGGTTGCCATGCGCTGATCGACTTCACGCGTCCCGAAGCGACGCTTGAGCATCTCAAGATCTGCCGCGAGCTTGGCGTCAATATCGTAATCGGCACTACCGGCTTCACTCCCGAGCAAAAGCAGGCGATTGCCGATGCCGGCAAGGATGTCGGGGTGGTGTTTGCGCCCAACATGAGTGTCGGG
Organism: uncultured Gallionellaceae bacterium; assembly: GCA_937873435.1. Taxonomy (GTDB): domain Bacteria; phylum Pseudomonadota; class Gammaproteobacteria; order Burkholderiales; family Sulfuricellaceae; genus JAGXQV01. The sequence goes on along the minus strand of CALMWM010000366.1, from coordinate 261 downwards.
GTGAATCTATCCCTCAAGTTGCTGGACATCGCCGCGCGCGTGCTTTCCGAAGGTTACGATATCGAGATCGTCGAGGCGCACCATCGCCACAAGGTCGATGCGCCCTCGGGCACCGCATTGCGGATGGGCGAAGTGGTGGCCAATGCGCTCGGGCGCGATCTGGCGGAATGCGCGGTGTACGGGCGCGAAGGCGTGACCGGCGAACGTTCGCCCTCGACCATCGGCTTTGCCACGGTGCGCGGCGGCGATATCGTCGGCGAC
>CALMWM010000365.1 GCA_937873435.1 uncultured Gallionellaceae bacterium | reverse complement strand
GCCGGGCAGGTCGTTCAGGCACGCCAATAGATCCAAGCGCGGTACTTGATTGGGTAACAACGATTAGGATGCGTAGATCATCGGCGTTGGTTCCTTGCGCCTCTCCTCTCCCTAGGCTTAGCCCACGCCCATCCCCCAGCCGGAAGTAAGCGTGCTGGCCGCTTCGAAGAGCGGAATAGACATCCCGTGATGCCTGGGAAGCTTTCTCATGCGATGTGTGATCACAGGCACATATGAGGTACAAGCCTGAAGGGGCAGCGATAATGCAGCTGACGGGCAAGTGGCTGATTGCGGTATTGCCGATCATCAGCATCATCGGGCCGACATAGGTCTGCCGAAATCGCTCCGCCACGAAGCGGGCAAGCATTCTGTGCGTTTGCACACCAATGCCGCCAGCGTGTCGGCTGGCCCAATAGTCGACCACAACCCCAGGCTGGCTGCGCACCGAAACCGGAATCCAGTTGTCTCCTTCGGTCACAGCCAGGAATGGCAGTGCCAGCCCCTGCATTACTGCGTCACCAAAACCGTTTCGCGTCAGTTGGCCCTTGAACACACCAAAGTCAATCTCAAGACCTTTACCTGCCTTGGAACGCCATTTTGCGACGTCGAGTCCCACTTGCAGGAGCACTGATTGGCATGTCAACCAGAAGCTCTCCGGCGGAATCTCCACATGCCCTCTCTCAGGCTGCGGAATAGGCGCAATAGACATATCAGGTATCGCATCAATGATGCGAGCTTGTACGGCTGCCACAAGATCCATGTCAGCCTGCGCTGCGGTCACGTCCGCGTAGGTGATGCGGAATGCCTCAACAAAGTCCGGCGTACGCTCGATGCAGCTTCCATAGAACATAGACACGAAATCAGAGTCGAGACGTACTCTCGTTTGCCCCCAATCGGCCTCTGGAGAGAAGTCTTCCAGCATCGCAAAGTCTGGCCAGGCAGCATAGAGCGCTGTTGCGAGCGTCTTGAACTCCTCATAGGTAGAAATGGGAAGCGCGTCAGTGGCAGCCTCATCTATCCCGAGAAGCACCATCCAAGCAAAGATGTGCTTAACAGGACTAGCGACGTTCGCCGGCCACAGATCGGAAATACAGAGGGCTATTGCTGCATCGAGGCGTCTATACCGTTGAAACACTGCCCGCGTTTGCACAACGTGCTTCTGAAAGTCGTTTTCGGTTTCGGCGTCTCGCCCGTCCCTCTGTCTAAAAGCAGCAACATCTCGAAGCAAGAACCTTGGATCGATACTCGCCCTCGCGGCTTTGCGCTTGCGCTTTTCTCGCGACTTCTTTCCCATCCCTTTCTCCATCCTTGCCCCCCTACTTAAAGCATATCTGCGTTAGGTCACTCTACGGATCGGCCTGCGGTCATTCTAAATTGTTCCGTTTGGGTGTGGGTGTATTCCGACCATAAGCTTCGAACCGCCCTGGAAATCATGGAGGCTGTTTGATTAGACACCAGTCATACAGGGAAGAGAGAACCTTTCCTCACAAATCTAATGACGGCAATTCGCATCAGCCCCAGAAGGAGGACTATCGTATCAGGAACCAATATCAGGGGCGTTTTTCCAGGCACGTAAACACTGCCAAGTGAGACCCTGAACTTCCGCAACGGGTCGGGCTCTACCGCTCGACTGTGGGGGAAAACCGCCGTTTAGACTTGAAGCGCGATGAATAGCAGCAATAGAGCAAACCGCAGTCGTTTTATCTGCAAAACCTGAAGGCAGCAATGGCCGACAACCAGACTTCAATATTGTCAGCCTGACAATCGTGAATGGTCGGATTTTGCCAGCGAGCCGTGCAGAATAATTTTCCCTGAAACATTAATTATCTCAGCTATTCCAAGCCGCTAGCGTCTGCGCGACGGTCAACTGGAAATCGCGACCGGGAGGTCGCTCCTACTTCCGTACCGTGCTTTCCGCGCTGGCCGGGTGTCTTTTCTCGCTTTTGAGCCAGCGCCACAGGCTGCCGCTGGCGCGTTCTTCGCCGGAATAGAGGTAGTTGAACACGTTGTGGTTTTTCGCGATCCATTCCATTTGCTGGTCGGCGCCGAAGCGTCCGCAGAGCAGGATGCGGTCTCCGCGTTGCAGCATTTCGCCGTCTTCCGGTAACAGGATTTCGGCGTCGCTACGCTTGATCAACAGGGCGATGCACGGTAAGCGGTCGTCGCGGTTGCGCGGGTCGCGGTAAAGGTCGCCGATGCTGACCCGGTTGCCGCGCGCGATCCCGGCATACAGGGCCGGCGAGGCTGCGGGGGTGATTTCCATTGTCCAGGTCTGCGGAACTTCTTCGCCGGAGATGCCGCCGATGCGGCTGACCAGCTGGTTTGCCCAGGCGCTGCTATTGCGCCGGGCAAGCTGGAGAAACTCGGCCAGCAGCGGGGTGGTGGTTTGGGCAAAAATCTTGTTGGCGATCACGGTGCCGCGCTGCATGGTGAGATCGAGCCGGGCTGCCCGGAAGGCGATGCTGTTCTGGTGCTGGTTCTGGCGCGCGACCATGAACAGGCTGGGCTTGAGCTCGCGCGCGGTCATGATGATCGAGAGGTTGTTCGCATCGCTGTCGGTGCCGGCCACGATGCCTACCGCATCCCGGATGCCGGCTTCGAGCAGCGTGGCGGCCTCGGCCCCGGAACCTGGGACGGTGCCGGGCGGCGCCTGGGTGGTTTCGGGCAGGGCTTCGATGACGGTAACCGGGATGCCCTCCGCAACCAGCCGTTCGTACACCGCCTTGCCGAAACGCCCGTATCCGCACAGGAGCCAGCGTCCGTGCGGCGGAAACAGCGGCTCGCGCAGCGGTTCGTGGGGTACGGCGGTCATCCATTCGAAGAGCAGGAACATGCCGGGGGAGTGCAGCGCCAGCGCGAGGCGCCCGGCGAAGGTGTCGAAGGGGTTGAGCACCTGGTCGGTGCCGAACGACAGCATGTTGGCCTCGATCGCGCGCGATTCAGCGCGGGCGATGGCGGGTACGCTGGGGCGGAGCAGTTTGGCGGTGATCGCGATATAGAGGTTGACCTCGTCGACATTGGTCAAGGCCATCACGCCGGCGCAGTTGGGGCGTTTCAGCCCTGCCAGCACCAGGTTCTCGGGCTCGGCGGCATTGGCGCACAGCCCCGGCACGGGGATTACCAGGTCTTCCAGTTCCAGCGCGACGATGCGGCTTTGGTCGATCTCGACCACCACCGCACGGTAGCCCCCTTCGGACAGGGCGCGCACCAGCGTGCTGCCGGTGTCGCCGTAGCCGCACACCAGGAAGAAAGGTTCGCCGATCCGCCTGACCGCGCGGCGGAAGGCGTGTTCGCGCAGCACCGACTGGAACGCCGGGTCCTGCAGCAGCGACAGCGCGGTGCCGATGCCGTAGAGCCAGGCGAGCACTGTGCCGTAGATGCTGAGCGTGGCCCACATCCGCTGCGCATCGGTAAACGGGTAGGGGATTTCGCCCAAGCCGATGGTGGTGCCCAAGAAGCTGACGAAGTAGAAGGCGTGGAAGAAATCCATGTGCCACGGCTGGCCCTTGTCGTCCATGCCGGGGATCAGCACAAAACCCAGGACGGCCACCGCATACACGCACACCACGGCGATCAGCGGTACATGGATGCGCCGCAGCAGGACAAACGAGATGTTGTGCATGGCGGGCGTTTCCCGGCCGGTCAGCGCCGCACCGCGATGGTTTCGGCCACCAGGAGTACCACCGAGGTGATGTTGGCGAGCAGCGCGCCGCCGGACAGCGATACGATGATCGCCATGATGTGGGGGGTCAGCCCGGATTGCATGACATGTTCCGCCATCCCCCACAGCACGGCTGCCGCGATCAGCTGCAAATCGGCCACCAGGCTGGTGGCGAGCAATACCGCGCCGAGATGGGTGCGGTCGCCGAATTTCAGGATGGTGGCGATCAGGCTGATGACGATGGCCGCGAACAGCTCATACACGCTGTGGTGCACGGGGTTGGAAATATCGCCCAGGAAAAAACCGAAGTTCAGGGTCAGCGCCAGGACGATAAAGAACGCGAAGATTACTTTTTCGAGATTCATTTGCTTGCACCGTGAATTTTATGCGGGGTTTGTTTTGTTATAGCTTATCCGTGTGCTCAGAAAAGCGCCT
>CALMWM010000364.1 GCA_937873435.1 uncultured Gallionellaceae bacterium | reverse complement strand
TTGTGAGTGATATTTTACGTCACCCTTGGAAGACGAAATTCCGGGGGAAGCTCACTACGCCTTAACGCCGTTAAACGATAGCAACAAGCGTAGGGTGCGTCCCACGCACCAAAACATCCTCGATCTATGTCCGAATATCGGCGAGCGAATACCAAAGGCAGCACGTATTTGATGCAGCCCGATTAACTGGGTATCTCCCATAACGCCCACTCCATCGGCGGCGAAGCAACCCTGAAACCCCGCTTCTCACCAGGAAGCATGTTTTTCACGTCTGGGAGGCACAGTGCTTGACTTCGATTCGAGGTGTCTTGATAGCGGAAAGTCAAGTGATGTATGATGCTTGATGATTGATGCTATGTTATAGGGGAGACGACATGCGAACCACTCTGTCCATAGATGATGATGTGCTCGCCGCGGCTAAAGGTCTGGCGGCGGCTCAACACAGGAGCGTTGGAGAAATACTGTCGTCTCTGGCGCGGCAGGCGCTGCGGCCTAATGCGCCGAGTGGCAATATGCGCAACGGTGTGCCCTTGCTGACGCCCAGAACCGGAGCGGCAACGGTAACGGTAACGGTAACGCCTGAATTGGTCAATCAGTTACGCGACGAGCTGCCTTGATGACGTTTCTGCTCGACGTTAACGTGCTGATCGCATTGATCGACCCTGCGCATATTCAGCACGATGCGGCGCATGAGTGGTTTGCTGTTCATGGCCAGCAGTCGTGGGCCACTTGCCCCTTGGTCGAGAATGGCGTGCTACGAGTCGTGGGGCATGTCCGCTATCCAAATTCACCCGGTACGCCATCGGCGGTAGCGCCTTTGCTGGCGGGCTTACGCGCGCTGCCTGGTCATGTGTTCTGGCCTGACGACATCAGTCTGCTTGATACAGAGCGGTTCGATATGACTCGCTTGTTAAGCTCGGCCCAGGTGACCGATAGTTACTTGCTGGCATTGGCTTATGCTCACCGTGGACAGCTTGCGACTTTTGACCAGCGTTTGGTCACGGCTGCGGTGCGCGACGGTGCGCAGGGCTTGCATCTGATAAGGTAAGAGCGCCATGCCAATGAGCACGACGTAGCTTTATCCACCAAGTCGCCTGGCAGTACAACCTGCATTCTGAACGGGATAAACTGACGTTCGTTAATGAAATCCGATTCCATCGGAAGGAAACAGTATGTTCAAGACTATCGAAGATTTCGTCGGCAATACCCCGCTGGTGCAGCTCAAGCGCTTGCCGGGCGCGACCAGCAACGTGATTCTGGTCAAGCTCGAAGGCAATAATCCAGCAGGCTCGGTGAAGGACCGGCCGGCGCTGGCGATGATCCAGCACGCCGAGGCGCGCGGAGAGATCAAGCCGGGCGATACGCTGATCGAGGCCACCAGCGGCAATACCGGCATCGCGCTGGCTATGGCGGCGGCGATGCGCGGCTACAAGATGGTGCTGGTGATGCCGGAACACATGAGCATAGAGCGGCGCCAGGTGATGCGCGCCTTCGGTGCGGAGATCGTGCTGACACCCAAGG
>CALMWM010000363.1 GCA_937873435.1 uncultured Gallionellaceae bacterium | reverse complement strand
GGCGAAATCGCCGATGGCCTTGCCGCTGGCGGACAGCAGCGAGCGCGGCGGTTTGATGGCGGTTGCGCTCACAGGCTGGCGCTCCTGCCGCCGTCGACCGGGAGGATCGCGCCGGTCATGTAGGGGGCGTCCTTGATCAGGAACACGGCGGTGCGGGCGATGTCGTCCGGGTCGCCGGCGCGCTTCAGCAGGGTGTGGGCGATGATGCGGCGGCGCTCCAGTTCGTCGAAGCGCGGGTCGTCTTCCGGCCAGGCGATAGGGCCGGGTGCGACCGCGTTGACGCGCACTTCCGGCCCGAGTTCGTGGGCCAGCGATTTGGTCAGCGCCACCAGCCCGGCCTTGCCGATGCTGTAAACCACGTAACTTTTCATCGGGCGCTCGGCGTGGATGTCGGCGATATTCACGATGCAGCCGCGATGCTTGCGCAATTGCGGCGCGGCGGCTTGCGAGAGGAACAGCGGCGCCTTGAGATTGGTGCCGATCAGGTCGTGCCAATCCTTTTCGACGATCTCGCCCACCGAGGTGGGATAGAAGCTGGAGGCGTTGTTGACCAGCACATCGAGCTTGCCGAAGGCGCTCACGGTTTCGCCGATAATGCGGCTGTAACTCGCGGGATCGAGCAGGTCGGCCTTGATCAGCACGGCGGAATCCGGCCGTTGCAGGTTGAATTCGGCGGCCAGCGCTTTCGCGTCGCCTTCCGACGAGCGGTAATGGATCGCCAGGGTGGCGCCCTCGCGGTGCAGGCGGCGGCAGATGGCCGCGCCGACTCGCTTGGCCCCGCCGGTGATAAGAACGATTTTGCCTTGCATGGTGCTCTCCGCTAAACTTCCGGGGCCAAATTTACCACACTCGTCATGACCTCACTACCTGCACCGTCCCCATCCGCCACCGAACACAGCGCCCGCGTCGCAGCCCATATCCGCGCCGAAATCGCCGCACAGGGCGGCTGGATACCGTTTTCGCGCTTCATGGAGCTGGCGCTATACGCGCCGGGGCTGGGCTATTACAGCGCCGGCCTGCACAAGTTCGGCGCGGGCGGCGATTTCGTCACCGCGCCGGAAATCTCGCCGCTGTTCGGGCGTACGCTGGCGCGCCAGGCAGCCCAGGTGCTGGAACTCAGCGGCGGCGACATCCTGGAAATCGGCGCCGGTTCCGGTCGTCTGGCGCTCGATTTGCTGCGTGAACTGGAAACCTTGGGACATTTACCGCAGCGTTACCTGATCCTTGAGGTAAGCGCCGACTTACGCCAGCGCCAGCGCCAGCTTTTGGAACAGCAGGCGCCGCTACTGGCGGAACGGGTGTCCTGGCTGGAAGCCTTGCCGGATGCGTTTCGCGGCCTGATCGTCGCCAACGAGGCGCTCGATGCGATGCCGGCGGATCTGCTGGTATGGCGCGGCGGCGAGGTTTTCGAGCGTGGCGTCGCATGTGAGGGCGAAAATTTCCAATGGCAGGAGCGCCCCCTGAGCTGCGGCGCACTCTTTGAACAGGCGAAGCTCCTGCCGCCGGCCAGCCGCAGCGGCGAATACCTGAGCGAGGTCTCCCCGGCGGTTAGCGGTTTCATCGCCAGCCTGGCCGAACGCCTCGAAGCCGGCGCGCTGCTGTTCATCGACTACGGTTTCGGCACCGGCGAGTACTACCACCCGCAGCGCAATCAGGGCACGCTGATGTGCCATTACCGCCACCAAAGCCACGACGACCCGCTGCAATTGCCCGGTTTGCAGGACATCACCGCCCATGTGGATTTTTCCGCCGTCGCGCACAGCGCCATCGACGCCGGCCTGGCATTGCTAGGCTACACCACCCAGACCCATTTCCTGCTCAATTGCGGCATCACCGATCTGCTGGCACAGACTTCGCCGGAAGATACCGCGGCTTACCTGCCGCTGGCCGCGCAAGCGCAAAAGCTGCTGAGTCCAGCGGAAATGGGGGAATTGTTCAAGGTGATCGCGCTGGGCAAGGGGATAAGCCAACCTCTGCTGGGTTTCCGGGGCGGCGACAAGAGCCGGATGTTGTAACCCATACACCCTTCTCCCGCAGGCGGGAGAAGGGCCGGGGATGAGGGACGATGGATACGTGGCCACGTATGGAAGCTCCCTCACCCCAACCCTCTCCCGCCCTTGTGCCCAAGCCGTCAGGCTGTCGGGTATGCGGGAGAGGGAGCGCAGAACACTGCTATTGAATCGCCTCCTGCACGATGTCGTGCATCAGCTTCTCCAGCGAGCGCATGGCTTTCTTCGCCTGCGGCGTGCTGGCGGCCACCGGTTTGCGGTAGGACACGTAGACTTTTCCCGGGTCGCTCGGCAGCACGTAAACCGAAATCCCATAGGGGCAAAAGACGATGGCGTTGGGGTCGGCCTTCATGCTCTCGCGCGATACCACCGAGCTGCAAAATTCGAGAATTTCCGCGTTGATGAAAATCGGCGAGCGGTCGCCGACATCCCTGCCGGTGCGCAGCAGCATGTCGCCGATATGCGAGACGTTGTTGATAACCAGCCCCTGATTGGTGATCGCGTTAGCCACGTTGTCGCGCACGTCCTCGAAAGTGCCGGTCACGCTATGGGTAACATGAAAATCCTCCGCGGCGGCAACGCCGGAGCAGAGAAAAAATCCTATCAGTAGAAGTAACTTGGCCTTGCCGATCATCGGGTGCTCCTGTTGCGCGGTGAACTTAGCAAGTTAGCAAAGAATCCGGCGACTGACCATACCCATTTTTTGCAAACCCTTGATTTGGGGAGTTGACTTGGCGCGACGCCATGCACATGCTGTAGCCTGCAATTTGGCTGTTTCCGAAAAACCCTTAACAAGCGAGAACACCATGTCCCAAACCAAGATCCTGCTCGACGAATCCGAAATTCCCACCCACTGGTACAACGTCGTCGCCGACATGCCCAATCCGCCCGCCCCGCCGCTCGGCCCTGACGGCAAGCCGATTGGGCCGGATGCGCTGACCGCGATTTTCCCGATGAGCCTGATCGAACAGGAAATGTCCGCCCAGCGCTGGATAGAAATTCCCGAAAAAGTGCGCGAGATTTACCAATTGTGGCGCCCCTCGCCGATGTTCCGCGCCCATCGCCTGGAAGCGGCGCTCGGCACCCCGGCCAAGATTTATTACAAATACGAGGGCGTTTCCCCGGCGGGTTCGCACAAGCCCAACACCGCCATTGCCCAAGCCTATTACAACAAGGAAGCCGGGATCAAGCGCATCGCCACCGAAACCGGCGCCGGACAATGGGGCTGCTCAATGGCGCTGGCCGGCCAGATGTTCGGGCTGGAAGTGCGGGTCTACATGGTCAAGGTGAGCTACGGCCAGAAACCCTACCGCCGTTCGATGATGCAGACCTGGGGCGCGGAAGTGTTCGCCTCCCCAAGCATGGAAACCAACTCCGGGCGTGCCGCGCTGGCAGCAGACCCCGACAACCAGGGCTCGCTCGGCCTGGCGATTTCCGAAGCGGTGGAAGACGCCGCCACCCGTGCCGACACCAACTACGCGCTGGGTTCGGTGCTCAACCATGTGCTGCTGCACCAGACCGTGATCGGCCTGGAAGCCAAGAAACAGTTCGAGAAAGTCGGCGACTACCCGGACATGATCTTCGCCCCCTGCGGCGGCGGCTCGAATTTCGGCGGCGCGGCTTTCCCCTTCCTCGCCGACAAGGCGGCCGGCAAGAATGTGCGCCTGGTGGCGGTCGAACCGACCTCCTGCCCGACCCTGACGCGCGGCCACTACGCCTACGATTTCGGCGACACCGCCAAGCTCACCCCGATGATGCTGATGTACACCCTCGGCCACGACTTCATGCCGCCCGGCATCCACGCCGGCGGCCTGCGCTACCACGGCGATTCCGCGCTGGTTTCGCAGCTCTACCACGAGAAGCTGATCGAAGCGGTGGCGGTACACCAGCTTTCCACCTTCCAGGCCGGCGTCACCTTCGCCCGCGCCGAAGGCATCATCCCCGCCCCGGAATCCAACCACGCCATCGCCGCCTGCATCGACGAAGCCCTGCGCTGCAAGGAAAGCGGCGAAGCCAAAACGCTGTTCTTCAACCTGTCCGGCCACGGCCACTTCGATATGGGCGCCTACGACAGCTATTTCAGCGGCAAGCTGGAAGATTTCGCTTATCCTGAAGAAGCGATCAAGGCGGCGCTGGAACGGCTGCCTAAAGTCGGCTGAAACGCTTTTTCGGCACAACAGGAAACGGGGGCTGAGGCCCCCGTTTTTCATGGCCGATCACTGCGGTTGCCCATGGATTCCGCTTGCGTTTCATTCAGGCCACCCGCTATGATGGAGCAATCTTACTTCTCGTCTTACCGGCTCGGAGACACTCATGGAAACCGTCAAACTATCCAGCAAAGGACAAATCGTCATTCCCAAGGAAATGCGGGAATCCCGTCACTTGGGCGCGGGAACCGAATTTATCGTTTCGTTCGACGGAGACGAAATCCGCTTGTTGCCGGTTCCGGTATTCCCGCGCACACGGGTTGAGGATGGCGCCGGGGCGCTGGCAAAAACGGGGCGCAAACGGCTGAACGACGAAGAAACGGAGCGGGCGATAGCGGAAATGCTGCGCGAAGAGGACGAGGCCGGCAAATCGTGATCGCGCTCGACACCAATATCCTGGCGCGCTACCTGCTGAACGACGACCCCGCGCATACACAGGCCGCCAGCGCGCTGCTCGCCCAGGACAAGGACTACACCGCACCGCCCACCGTAATGCTGGAACTGGTCTGGGTGCTCAAGGTAAACGGCTGCAACCGCGAAGAAATCCTCAAGGGCTTGCGCCTGTTGCTGGGGCTGCCCAACTTCAAACCCAAGGCATTCGAGGCGCTGTGCTATGCCGTCCGCTGGTTCGAGGAAGGCATGGATTTCGGGGATGCCCTGCATCTCGCCATGAGCGCGGATGACGACAGCTTTTGTACTTTCGACAAATCGTTGGGAAAACTGGCTGACGGCATCGGCGCCATGCCAACGGTGAGGGTTATGTAATAGCCGGATGTTGGAACTGCCCTTGGCGTTTGCAGGCGCATGGTAGCAAAGCTGACCGGCATTAGGATGCGGTCGAACGGCATCGCTCGCGATTGATGCGCTTCGTAGCTCAGCGCATCCTGCTCGTGCTGGAGGATTTCGCCTATCCCGAAGAAGCGATCAAGGCGGCGCTGGAGCGGTTGCCGAAGGTGGGCTGATACCAGACACGCAATATAGAAGAAACAGGAGCTGAATGGCTCCCGTTTTCATTTCACGACAATCAGGATGCGGTGACGAAGGAACCATATCAATCGCGAGTTGATCAGGATTCGACTAGCCTTGCCACATCGGAAATCAGGTCGGTCACCAAGGCACAAAGTTCCGTGATAGCTGATTCTTCCACTTCCAGAAATCCCTCGTACTCGGCCAGATTCCGTTTCTGGTGTGCGATGTCCAATACACGCCAGCGGGGTGCGGGCCAATTCAGGGTGTGCGTGAGGCACTGGAACACGGTGTAGCGATTTTCGCTACGATAGCCATGCCAGCGAAGGACAGCCAAGGCTGCCGCGTGGGCGGCGTTGTAGGCGCTGGTGAAACGGCCCTCCGGGGAGAGGCTTGCCAGTTGGGCATCGGCCAGACGGGTTCGCGCCATCGCCAGCATCCGCCCGACCTCGGCCTCGTTACGCGGTTCGGCCTTGAGTTGGCCGATGCGCACCAGGTTATCCAGCGCGGACTGGCTCATCGGCATCTCCGATCAAAGGCAGGATGGGCTGCGCCAGGATGCGATTGACGAATGAATCGGGTTCGGCGCGGCGACGCTCGAATTCGGCGGGCGTGTAACAGGTCGGATTGATTTTCCGCCCCAGTTGCGCTTCCAGCGGCATCAGCAATTCCAGGATATTGCCCAGTAGCAGATTCTCACCGACCAGCATCACGTCGATGTCGCTTTGCGCCGTATCGGTCTGTTTGGCTATGGAACCATAAACCCATGCCGCTTTCAGATCGGGGATCAAGGGCCGCAGTGCCTCGCGTAATAGGGGTTCAAACCCTAGCGTCTTGCGCGTCAGCCCGACCAACTCGCTGTAAACAGGGCTTTGAGGGTTCGCCTGGAAGCGGCGCAGGTTACCGACGCGCTCCGAATACACCAGGCCCGCCTCGTCCAAACGGTTCAACTCTCGTTGCAGGGAGGCACTTCCCAAACCGGTGAGGCGCCGCAATTCGCTCAGATGATAGCCGCGCTCGGGCTGGCCGAAAAGCCAGCGGAAGATGCGGGACTGACTGTCGGTGAAAAGGGCGGAGGCGATAGACATAGCCAGATATTAGCATGATCGTGCCAAATAATGGCAAGACAATTGACTACTGATTCACGACACGTGGCTAGAATCGTAGTGCGGCTAGAGATGCAAGAATCACGATACCAATCCCGTTCGCGGCGCTGTCGAATGCCAGCGCACAACCGCCTCCAGGCGCGCTTCCTGCACCTTGTCGCGAATTTTCAGGGGATTGTCGCCCGCCAGTTTGGCGACTGCGCCGGCATCGATGCCGGCGGCAGCATGGAGGGCTGCGCGTAGGTAATCCGCCTGATTGAACGGCAGGTATTCGTAACCGGTGCGCCCGCAGTAGTCGGCGGTGCAGGCTTGCAGGAACTGTTCGAAGCGCTGCGGCTGGCGCAGGGCGTCGCTGTCGAGCAGCAGTTTCAGGATGGTTTCGGGGCGCAGCTCCCAGGCGCGGTGCGGCAGGCCGTGGAAGCGCGCCACCACCATCGCCAGCTCACGGCAGTCGTTGGGAACGCGCAAACGCTGGCACAACGGCTTGACCAGTACGGCGCTGCGCTGTTCGTGGGCGATGTGGCGCGGCCACTCTTCCTTGGGGGTGGTGCCTTTGCCGAGATCGTGGGTAAGCACGGCGAAGCGCACCGGCAGGTCGTAGCCTTGCGCGGCGGCGTAGTCCAACCCGAGCATGGTGTGAATGCCGCAATCTATTTCAGGATGCCAGCGTTCCGGCTGGGGAACGCCGAACAGACGATCCACCTCGGGCAGGATGCGCGCCAGCGCACCGCATTCGCGCAATGCCAGGATCATCCGCGAGGGAGTCTGTTCCATCAAGCCGCGCGCCAGTTCCTGCCAGGCCCGCTCAGGAACCAGCGCGTCGATTTCGCCGTTTTCCACCATGCGACGCATTAATTCCAGCGTTTCGTCGGCAATGCGGAAGCCGAAGCGCGCGGCGCGCTCCTACAAATCATGCCTCGTCGTATTCCCGGATCGTGTTTTTTCAC
>CALMWM010000362.1 GCA_937873435.1 uncultured Gallionellaceae bacterium | reverse complement strand
CTCTTATAGCTCCCCTTTTTGCCCGACTTGGAATTGATCTGGATGATGACGCCGTTCTGGTCCAGCGAGTGGTAGCCGCAAGGAGCATTGTTGTACAAATCCTCAATCCGTTCGGCGGACTTGCGCAACTCATCCTCCGCGAGTTTGAGTTCGGTGATGTCCACGGAGATGCCCAGCACATCCACAGTTCCGTCGGGCAGGGCCATCGGCATTTTGCTGGTCAGGAACCAGCGTTCCTTGCCGCCCAACGACGAAGGGTGCACAAACGACACCGGCTGGCGCTCCCGGATCACCTCGCGATCCATTTCCTGGTACAGCTCGGCTTCGCTGCCGTGCTGCTTCAAGCGCGCGAGATATTTCTCGTCCAGCATTTCGTCCGGCGTTAAGCCGTAGAGAGTCGCCGTTGCACGATTCGCCAGCAATAACCTTCCTGCGGCGTTCTTCACAAAAATCAGGTTGGGATCGGCGTCGATCACCTGGCGGAAAAAACTTTTCTGGCGCAACAACTCCTCTTCTGCCCGCTTGCGCTCGGAAATGTCGCGGATGATGCCTTGCAGATACTTGACTCCCGCCATTTCGATGACGCGGGCGCTGACTTCGACCGGAAAAACAGAGCCGTCCTTGCGGCAGTTAGTGGTCTCGAAGGTAAGCCCGGCGGATTTTCTGAAGCGCAATATCTGCTCGTGGAAAGCGCTGAGATCATCGTTTGATGGACGCAAATTCCAGATCGGCATACCCAGCAATTCATCCCGCGTATAGCCGTAGGCGCTCACCGCACGCTCGTTGGCCTCGATAATTTCGCCGTTCTCATTGGCAACAAGGATCATGTCGTTGGCGTACTGGGTCAGATATTCGAAATGCTTGGTCAGCAACTCTCGCTCGATCGCCGCGTCGCGCTGCGCCTTGAGGTGCCGATAACGGCTCTGGTTGCCCTGAAGCCAGACAAAGAACAAGATGCCGCCGCCTGCAAGAAAGGCCAGTCCTACCGCCGTCGACCATTGCTTGAGCGTCACTATCGGAGCGAAAACTTCATCCTTGTCGATTTTCGCCACCATCAGCCAAGGCGTACCGGGTACTTTGGCCACCGCGGCAACCACCGGAACTCCCCGGTAATCCACGGAGTTCAATGGATCCAATTTTCCGCGGAGAAACATGCCTGTCGGCAAATTCGGCGTGTCGACCGGCAGGCGCAGGGTTAGCGCCTTATCCTGGCGGTGGCGCAATTCATTGAGGAACAGCAAGTCTCCCCCTTCCTGCCGCACCAGCAACGTTTCGGCGGTGGAACTGTGGACAGGCCAAACCCGGATCAGGGGATACAGAAAATCCGCTGGATCGATTTGCAATATCGCCGCACCAACCACGCGCCGGGTTCCCCCTTCGACAATCAGCGGTGCGGCAAGCTCGATGCCGACCTTCCCGTCCCGGCTGTTGATGTGGATGTCCGACAGGATCGTCTTGCCTTCCTTCATCGCCTGTCGCACCAGTTCGACACCCGCCGTATCCAAAGCCGCGTGGCCGTGCGAGGCAATTCTGAGCACGCCCTGCCGGTCAACCAGGGAGACCCCCCGATAACTGTAAGCCTGCAAGCCGGACACGATTCGGGCGATTTTTTGCCGACTTGGCCCCGCCGGCGCGCCTTGGTGCATCCACTGTTCGAACTCCAACGGTAGCAGGGTGGTGCTCGAAAGCGCTTCGCCACGCCGCTGCTGCGACTCGCGCCAGGAGACGATTTGTCCGATCTTCATCGCGACAATGGCATTGAGGTCGTTCAGCTTCTCCCTTTGAATCAAGCTCTCGATTTGGCGGAAGGCCTGGAAGCCGGCCAGAACGAGAAAAATCCCCCCCGCGACATATGCCAACAACGGGATATAGGAGCTGGTGCGTTTAATGCCTTCGGGCGGGAAGGTTTCGGGAGAAATCAGCGGCATCGTGGGAAGCGGTTATCCAAATAACGGGGCTGGTGGTTTTGTAGTGCGAAGAAGCGCAGCACATCCATCCGTTGGGCGGCTTTCTCGCGAAGCCCAACCCACACGCCAACACCCGGATATGACTGAAAGTTTAAACATCATGCGGAGTCTTACCAAGGACAGCAATAGGTAATTCTACCTATTGCCCTAGGTGAACGAACGAATGGATTTCCATACACGAAAGATTAGACTCCATCCAAGATCCGCATGTCTCAATTATTGAGCGGGGTTCCCCAGACATTGGAACGATTAAGGTAAGGAGACGATGATGTATGTACTGATTGCGGAGAAGGATTCTAACGGGCGGAGCATATTGAATCGAATGCTGGAAATGGAGGGCTACCAGGTGGCCGTCGCCGAGTCCGGCAACCACGCGATGGATTTGCTGAAGGAGGTCGATCCCGACATCGTGCTGATGAATGTGTTCCAGTGCATCCATTCATCCAACGCGATGCCGACTGGAAAAATAATCGCGCTCAGCGAGGACGAAGCCAGGCCGGTGTTGCTGGTGACTTGTGGCGAAGGAAGCGAGAACCTGAGCGAGTTCATGACCGCAAAAGGCCAGCATTGCGAAGCAGCATTCGACCACCTGCCTACAAAAGTGAAAAGCGGCATCATGGATAAAATCCAGCAACTATGTGACGCGCTGCGGCAAAGCAACCGCGTGTCGTTTCACGAAGCGGGGCTCAAATTGAAACGCTTTAACAGCCTCAAGGACTAGCGTCCGATTTCAAGGAGAACCAACATGCCTGATCTGTCCAATTCCGATGCTCCGCCTGAAAAGAAAGGGAAGATCCTGATCGTCGATGACGACCCAATCACCCTTGGAATGCTGGAAATCAATCTCGAAGACGATTTCGAGGTGCGGACAGCCGATTCCGGCGAGACCTGCCTGGAGATCGTCGCGAATTTCGCTCCCGACCTGGTCCTGCTAGATATCGAAATGCCGGGGATTGATGGCTACGAAACTTGCCGACGCCTCCAGGAAGGACGCGATGGGCAACCGTTGCCGGTCATTTTCGTGTCTTCCCACGACACCCTGGATGAACGGCTCAAGGCCTACGAATCGGGGGGGATGGACTTCGTCATCAAACCCTTCGAAGCCGACGAACTGATCGTCAAGACCGAGAAGGCGATCAATCTGGAAGAAGAACGTCGGCGAATGGCGCTGGAAAAAGACTCGATGCAGCAAATGGCCATGAACTTTCTCACCAACCTGGGGGAAAGCGGCACGGTTTTGCAGTTTTTGCGCAATTGCTTTACTTGCAGCGACTACCCGGCTCTGGCCAAAATGATCATGGGAGCCATGCAGGAATACGGGGCGACCTGCCTCGTGCAGATTCGCGTCCCCACCGGCACGCGCACCTTCACGCCACAGGGGCCGGCCTCGCCGCTGGAGGAATCGGTATTTGGCATGGTGCAAGGTCTCGAACGCATCTTTCAATTCAAATCCCGGATGGTCGTCAATTTCGAACATGTTTCCCTGCTGGTGAACGACATGC
>CALMWM010000361.1 GCA_937873435.1 uncultured Gallionellaceae bacterium | reverse complement strand
GCAATTTGTTTAGAATCTATCCGCACCCTTACTACTGAAAAAGGAGTTTCCATGCGCACCCTGCTCACCCTGCCGCTGCTGTTCTGCCTAGCCGCTTCCGCCAATGCCGCCGATCTCTTCGCCAAGGGCGATGCGAAAATCGGTAAAACCCTGCACGACAAATCCTGCGTTTCCTGCCACACCTCGATGGTGGGCGGCGACGGCACGGCGGTTTACAACCGCATGGAACGCAAGATCAAGACCCCGCAAAAACTCCAGGCGCAAATCAGCGGCTGCAACGCCAATGCGGGCGCCGGCTGGTTCCCGGAAGACGAACTGCACGTAGGCGCCTATCTGAACAAGCAGTTCTACCACTTCAAATAATGCCTGAAGGTCAAATCGTCGCCGCCTACGGCCGCCAGTATCTGGTGGAACTGGCAGACGGCAGCACCGTCCCTTGCGTCACGCGCGGCAAGAAAAGCGGCGCCGCCTGCGGCGACCATGTCACCATCAAGATGACCAGCCCGAACCAGGGCGTGATCGAAGCCACTGCGCCGCGCCGTTCGCTATTGTTCCGATCGGACGCCTTCCGCGAAAAACTGATCGCCTCCAATGTCACGCAAATCGTCGTGGTAGTTGCAGCCGAACCGGCTTTCTACGAGGAATTGATCAACCGCTGCCTGATTGCCGCCGAAGCGACCGAAATCAAGGCGCTGATCGTTCTGAACAAGAGCGACATGCTGGAAGAAAGCGCGCAAGCCATGGCCAAGCTGGCGCTCTACCGCGAACTGGGCTATCCGCTGCTGCCGCTCTCCGCCAAGCTGGATGTTGCGCCGCTACGTCCCTATCTACAGGGCGAAACCAGCGTGCTGGTGGGACAATCGGGGATGGGCAAATCGAGCATCGTCAACGCGCTGCTCCCGGATGTCGAGGCGCGCACCCAGGAAATTTCCCAAGCGTTGAATTCCGGGCGCCATACCACCACCCACGCCCAGCTCTACCACCTCGACGCCACCAGCCATATCGTCGATTCGCCGGGAATGCAGGAATTCGGCTTGCATCACCTGATCCGCGACGACATCGTCCATGCCTTCGTGGAATTCCGCCCGTATATCGGCCATTGCCGTTTCAGCAACTGCAAGCACCTGGTCGAACCGGGCTGCGCGGTGCTGGAAGCAGCGGCGCAAGGGAAGATCAGCCAGCGCCGCCTGGACAGCTACCGCAAGATGCTGGCGTAATCGCGGCCCGGACCGGCGAAATCGATCAGTCGGTTGGTCAGCAAACGTACAACCAGCACAATCAGCAGGCTCAACAGGAACCCGCCCAGCACATCCGCCGGGAAGTGCGCGCCCAGGCTGATGCGCGACAACCCTACCCAGAGCAGGAAGAACCCGCCGCCGAAGCGCCAATAGCGGCCCAGCGGCCAGAGCGCCGCACATACCAGCATGGCGAAGGAAGAATGGCCGCTGGGGAAACTGTGATGAAGTTTCAGTTCGCCGACCACGTGGACATTCGCCTCGCCCAGCGCCAGCGGCGGGCGCGGAAAATCCAGGAAGGGCTTGAGCCAGCCCAGCACGATGCCGTCCAGCCAATAAGCGATGGCGAATACCGCAATCACTCCCAGCCACAGGTGGACAGTCGTCTCGGCATGGCAAGGCTGCCGTGCAAACGTGCGGGGAACAGCAACCAGCGCCGCCAGCACCAGCAAGCAGAGGATAGGCACGAAGCTGGTGTGATCGCCCAGTTGCGTCCCCAGCAGCATGAACTGGTCGAGCCAGTCGGCACGCAAATTGTTGATTAAGTGAAACAGCCAGACATTCAGGCCGCCCCAATCGTAAAGAATTTCTTTCATGTCGAAATCAGGGGGCAGGAGCAAACAAGCAGATGCCCCCTCCCCGTCCTTTTCAGTCTATCAAGCCAGCCACGCCAGCGCCCACAGTACCACGCCGCCGGCAGCCGCAATACCGGCACCGGCAAACAGCCAGCGTTTGCGCGTCAGCACGGTAATCGAAGCCAGCGAAATGGCGATCTGGATCAGAGTCATGGCCTGCGCCAACTTATGATGCGGGTGCAACAAATGCTCGCTATGCTCGTTGGCGATCTTGGATTCCTCCTCCAAGGCTTCCGCGCTGGCTTTGATCTCTTTTTTTTCCTGCTCGTACTTCTCGATCTGCTTCTTGTAGAACTCTTTCCGATCCGGCGGCACCATGTCGACCGCCACGGACATCAGATGCCCCTTGCTGCTCTTGGCCTGGTAGTAGTTCCACTGATTGGAAGCCTGGGTCTTTTTCAGCACCGCTTCATTCTTGTACAGCATCGCTTCGTTCTGGGTGGAGCCGCCCTGATAGCTGACGACCGCGCCGACCGTAGACAATACCGCGGTGAACATGGCGACATACTGAGCCAGTCCTGCTCCGCTATGGGCCTGATGTTCGACCTCGTGCTCGTGCGCCCCGTGGACGTGAAAATGCTGGTCTGACATGAATGACTCCCGGATTTACCCGTCTACCGATCAACGACGCTTGGAACTACGCATTTTCGTGTGCTTCGCCTTCTTCACCTTCTTGTGCTTTTGCGCCTTGACCTTCTTCGCCGGCTTGCTCGCCTTGGCAGGTGCAGTGGCTGGCACAATCGCCAAGCTATCGTCGGCCGGAGTGGCGCTTACCGGCATGGCAGCAGTCAGCGCGAACAGCGCGGCGGTCAACAGGGATGCCAATTTCTTCATTTTTTACTCCTTTTCACGGTTAAGAAACAATTGCGGGCGCAATTCTACAACAAGCCATCATCGTAAAGCGCACGCGGTGCTAAATTCGTCGCTGATACATACTTTCATGGACTGCGAGCCTGATCGCACAGGGTGAAACGCCTGCTTTTTCCTGCGAGATGGAATTGCTCGGCGCCGGCACGGCCTTCCACGAGGAATTTGGCAACCTGCTGGAAAGCACCCACATTTCAACGACCTCGAATGGCAGGAAATCGAGGCACTATCTTCGCATGTGCAGGCTTACCGCATGGAATTACCGGGAAGGCTAATCGTCCCCGTCGGAAAAGAAACGATAGGCATTGCGCCCGCTTTCCTTGGCGCGGAACATCGCCGCGTCGGCGTGCTTGATCAGCGTGATGCCGTTGCCGCCGTCGCGCGGGTAGAGCGCGATGCCGACCGAAGCGGATACGCGCACTTCCTGGTTGCCCAGCATGAAAGGCTGGGATAGCAGTTCCAGGGTCTTGGCGGCGACCTCCTTCGCTTCGCCGGGCTCTGCCACTTGCGACAGCACGACGGTGAACTCGTCCCCACCCATGCGCGCCACCGTGTCGCTGTCGCGCACATTCTCCGAGAGGCGCTCGGCGGCGATGCGCAGCAACTCGTCACCGGCGTCATGACCGAAGCGGTCGTTGACCTCCTTGAAACCATCCAGGTCGATAAACAACAAGGCCGCCTGGGTTTCGCTAAGTTCGGACTGGGCAATCGTCTGATCGAGACGGTCGTAGAACAGGTTGCGGTTGGGCAAATTGGTCAGTTCGTCGAAACTGGCCTTTTTCCAAACGATCTTGTGATTTTCCAGACGCTCGCTGATGTCGGCGAATGTCACGACCGCCCCGATCACCCGCCCTTCGGAAAACACCGGATGGGAGCGATATTCGACGGGAAAGCCCTCGCCATCGTCGCGGCAAAACGTATCGTTCTCCTCGTGGGCGGGCAAGCCTTCAAGGTAGGATTTCAGCCGACACAGGTGCGGCTGACCGGTTTCCGCACTTCCCTCATGCACCAATTCGTGCATATTCACACCCAGCACTTCGCGGATGTCGCGCAAGCCGAGCAGGCGCAAGGCAACCGGGTTGCAAAAGGTACAGTTGCCATCGACATCCACGCCATAGATTCCCTCGCCCGAAGCTTCAAGGGTTACGCGCAGGATTTCCTCGACCTCTTTCCTGGCTTTCCCCTGCGCCTGCAATTCGGCGCTACGTGCTGCCACCAGAGACTCCTGCTGCGACCTGGCCTCTTCGAGCATCAATATTTGCCGGCGCAAGCGCCACAGGAAGAACACCGTCAGTAGCGACAGCAACAACCACGCCGTCAAATGCGCCAGCGCCAGATTGCGCCCGACTTCCGGCCAATTCCACGCCAGTGAAAACAACGCCGCCAGCGCCCAGACGGCTATCGGCCACAGCCAGTATTTGGGGTTGAGAACAAAACGTTTCATAGCTCGCTCAAGGCCTTGACATGCGCCAGCACGCTGCGCCCCAGCGCATGGAGTTCATAACCGCCTTCCAGCACCGACACGATGCGCTCTTCCGCATATTTCACCGCGATTTTTTTCAGTTCGTAAGTCACCCAGGCGTAATCGGTTTCGCGCAGTTTGAATTGGGCCATGTCGTCTTCCCAGTGGCCGTCGAAGCCCGCCGAGATAAACAGCATTTGCGGCTGGAAGCGCTCCAGTGCGGGCAGCCAGTGGGTTTCCACCGCCGCCCGGAAAGCCGGTCCGTCGGTGCCGGCAGGCAAGGGTACGTTGATGATGTGATCGTTGCCGCTATCGGCACCGCAACCGGGGTAATAGGGATGCTGGAAAGTCGAACACAACATCACGCGCGGGTCGTCGTGGAAAATCTGCTCGGTGCCGTTGCCGTGATGCACGTCGAAATCGGCAATCGCCACCCGTTGCAATCCGTAGTGCGCGATGGCGTGCTTCACCCCCACCGCGATATTATTGAAAATGCAAAACCCCATCGCGCGGGCCGACTCGGCATGATGGCCGGGCGGGCGGATCGCGCAAAAAGCGTTTTCCACCTCGCCCTTCATCACCAGGTCTACCGCCAGCACCACCGCACCGGCGGCGCGATAGGCAGCCTCCAGCGTATCCGGACACATCGCCGTGTCGCCGTCGAGATACGCCAGCCCGGAAGCCGGCGCCATTTCATTGATCCGCTCGATGTAAGCCGGCGGATGAACGCGCGCCAGCTGTTCGTCGGTCGCGCGCGGTGCATCCTGATGATTGAGAAAATGCATCAAACCGGATGCGATCAACTGGTCTTCGATCGCACGCAGGCGCGCCGGACCTTCCGGATGCATGTCGCCCATGTCGTGTTTCAGGCAGGCAGGATGGGAAATATATGCGGTATGCAATCTTGCTCCTACTCTTGTATGATATATAAGACTTGCGATACACCTGAAAGCAAGGTGAAAGCCTCGCCTCAACCGGTCACATTGTAGTGCTATATTAAACTTAATCAATTCCAGAGAGGAAACCGGAAGCCAATGGCTGTATACGTATGCAGGAGTGACCTTCCGGTCGCGACCGGAAGGTCGCTCCTGCATCTTTCAGTCTTCGACTCCTAAAAGATCATGGGCCAACATTACCTCAGCACCCTTTTCTCCCCCAAATCGGTCGCCGTCATCGGCGCCAGCGAGCGTCCCGACTCGGTCGGCAACGTGGTGTTCCGCAACATGCTGGAAGGCGGCTACCAGGGCGAGTTGTATGCAATCAACCCGACCCATGACGAAATTCTCGGCCAACGCGCCTACGCTTCGCTGGAGGACATCGGCAAGCCGGTGGAGTTGGCGGTGATCGCCACCAAGGCCGAGACGGTGCCGGACATCATCGAGGCCTGCGGCAAGCACGGTGTCCATGCAGCGATCATCCTTTCCGCCGGCTTCAGTGAAACCGGCAGCCACGGCGCGGCGCTGGAACAGGCGGTGCTGACCAACGCCAAGCGTTACGGCCTGCGCGTGATCGGCCCCAACTGCCTGGGGCTGATGCGCCCCGGCATCGGTCTCAACGCCACCTTCAACAATGGCGGCGCCAAGGTCGGCAATCTCGCCCTGGTGTCGCAATCCGGCGCATTATGCACCGCCATTCTCGACTGGGCACCGGCCAACGACGTGGGCTTTTCCAGCGTGGTATCGATGGGTACCTCGGCGGACGTGGATTTCGGCGAAATCCTCGATTACCTCACCTCCGACATCAAGACCCAAAGCATCCTGCTGTATGTCGAAGGCATCCACAAAGCACGCGGTTTTCTCAGTGCGCTGCGCGCTGCGGCGCGGGTCAAGCCGGTTTTCGCGATCAAGGTGGGACGCCACGCCGCCGGATCGAAGGCGGTAATGTCGCATACCGGCGCGCTGGTCGGGCAGGACGACGTCTTCGACGCCGCCCTGCGCCGCGCCGGCGTGGTGCGGGTGATGAGCATCGGCCAACTGTTTTCCGCCGCCAAGGCGCTCACTTCGCGCTACCGCTCGTGCGGCAACCGTCTGGCGATCATCACCAACGGCGGTGGCCCGGGCGTGATGGCCACCGACCATGCGGTCGATCTCGGCCTTGAACTGGCAACGCTGTCGCAGGACACTATGGACACGCTCAATCGCACCATGCCGCCGACCTGGTCGCACGGCAACCCGGTTGACATCATCGGCGACGCTACCGCCGAGCGCTACCGCGAGGCGGTCACTACCTGCCTGCGCGATCCCGGCGTGGATGGCGTGGTGGTGATCCTCACGCCGCAGGCCATGACCCACCCGTTGGAAGTGGCGCAAGTCATGATCGACATCGCCGACCAGTTCAGCAAGCCGTTGCTGACCTGCTGGATGGGAGACGTACAGATCGGCAGCAGCCGCGCATTGTTTTCGCAGGGAAAGATTCCCAGCTTTCGTACCCCGGAAGCCGCTGTGGAATCCTTCTACTACATCTCCACCTATTCGCAGAACCAGCGCCTGTTGATGCAAACGCCCGGCCCCTTGTCGCATTACGACGAACCGGACGCGGAAGGCGCACGCATGGTTATCGAAACCGTGCTTGCCGAGCGGCGCAAGGTGCTCTCGGAAATGGAATCGAAATCGCTGCTGGCCGCCTTCCGCATTCCGGTGGCCAGCACCATGGTGGCGCATTCACCGGCCGAGGCGCTGCTGCTCGCGCAGCAACTCGGCTTCCCGGTGGCAATGAAGATCAACTCGCCGGACATCACCCACAAATCCGACGCCGGCGGCGTGCGCCTGAACCTGGCGAATGCCCAGGCCGTGCGTGCCGCCTATAACGACATCATCGCCGACGTCAAAAGCAACCGTCCCGGTGCGCGCATCGACGGGGTCTCGATCCAGCCGATGGTGATCAAGCCCAATGGCCGCGAATTGATGGTCGGCGTCACTTCGGATCCGGTATTCGGCCCGGTGATCAGCTTCGGGGTGGGAGGCACCGCCGTCGAAGTGCTCGGCGACCGCGCCGTGGCGCTCCCACCGCTGAACCGTTTCCTGGTCAAAAAACTGATCGCCGACACCAAGATTTCCAGGATGCTCGGTGCCTTCCGCCACATGCCGCCGATCGACATGGAGGCGCTGGAAAGCGTCTTGCTGCGCGTCTCGGAAATGGTCTGCGAACTCCCCTGGCTGCGCGAAATGGACATCAACCCGCTGATCGTCGACGAACATGGCGCGCTGGCCGCCGACGCCCGCGTGATGGTGGATTTCCGTCCGCTCACCAGTGACCGTTACACCCACATGGCGATCTATCCCTACCCGGCCTACCTGGTACAGGAATGGCAGTTGCCGGACGGCACCGACATCACCATCCGCCCGATTCGCCCGGAAGACGCCGAGATCGAGCAGGAATTCGTGCGCAGCCTGTCCGACGAAGCCAAGTATTTCCGCTTCATGGACACCATCCACGAACTATCGCAGATCCAGCTGGTACGTTTCACCCAGATCGACTACGACCGCGAGATGGCGCTGATCGCCGTCACCGAAAAAGACGGGCGCGAAGTGCAGATCGGCGTGGCGCGCTACGCCACCAATCCCGACGGCGACTCGTGCGAATTCGCACTGGTGGTGGGCGACGACTGGAACCACAAGGGCATCGGCCACAAACTCATGGCGGCGCTGATGGAAGCGGCGCGCCACAAGGGCTTGAAGCTCATGGAAGGCGAAGTGCTCGGCAACAACCGCAACATGCTCAACCTGACAGCCCGCCTCGGCTTCACTGCCACCACCAGCCCCGAAGACAGCGCCCTCAAGTTGGTGGTGAAGGCGCTGTAGCTCTCCTGACGCCCTCCTGCCATTCGGTCTATACTCCAAATTACTTGAGCCGTATAGCAACTTGGGGGGATCTATGTCAGCGCAAATCACCAGATGTGCGGTGAAACAGGGCTAAACGAAATGACGAATCAGGATGCGAAACAACAGCGCCTGCTCGATCTGATCGTGGTCGATGACTCGAATGCCGGTGTCGAACAGGCGATTGACGCATTGAGGAACGCAGGGTTGGCGCCGGATGTGCGAATAGTGGCGGACGAGCCGGCATTCCGCGCTGCCCTCGACGAACGAATGCCGGATGCCATCCTGGCCAACTGGAATTTGCCTTGCTTCAGCAACTGCGGAGCGCTCGAAATCGCCCGCGAATACTGTCCCGGGGTACCCTTCATTTTCATATCCGATAGCGTTTCGGAATCCTCCACCATCGAGGCACTACGCCAGGGAGCGAATGACTATCTCCCTAAGCATCAACTGCAACAACTCGCTCCATCCCTGATACGCGCCCTTGACGGGGTACGAACGCAACGCCTGCTGCACGATAGCAGTGCTCGCTATCGCTCGCTTTTCGAAAACTGCATGGACGGCGTGCTCCTCATCACCCCTGACGGGGACATCCTGGCCGCAAATCCTGCGGCCCAGCGCATTCTTGGCTATAGCGAGGAGGAATTGTGCCGTATCGGTCGCCAGGGCGTGGTCGACGCGACCGATCCGCGTCTGCCGGTCGCATTGGCGGAGCGCGAAAAAACGGGAAGGTTCAGGGGAGAGCTGACGCTGATCAGGAAGGACGCCACCAGGTTTCCCGCCGAGCTTTCTTCGGTGATGTTCGTGGACGAGAGCGGTCATGCGAAGATCAGCATGATCGTGCGCGACATCACTGAGCGCAAACAGGCTGAAGCGGCGTTGCGCCGCACCCGCCACGCCTGGCGTGCGATCAGCGAGTGCAACCAGATTCTGGTTCGCGCCAAGGATGAGGAAAGCCTGCTGCGCGATGTC
The DNA here is from genome assembly GCA_937873435.1 of uncultured Gallionellaceae bacterium. Taxonomy (GTDB): domain Bacteria; phylum Pseudomonadota; class Gammaproteobacteria; order Burkholderiales; family Sulfuricellaceae; genus JAGXQV01. The sequence goes on along the minus strand of CALMWM010000361.1, from coordinate 2,895 downwards.
TGCCGGCTGCTGGTCGAAACCGGCGGCTATCGCATGAGTTGGGTCGGTTATGCCGAGGACGATGCAGAACGGAGCGTGCGGCCAGCGGCGGAGGCCGGTTTCGAAGAGGGCTACCTTGCCTCGCTCCACCTCTCATGGGCCGACAACGAACGCGGGCATGGCCCAACGGGTATCGCTATCCGGGAGCGCCGTCCGGCTGTGGCGCGGGATACCCAGGCCGAACCCACATTCGCTCCCTGGCGCGAGGCAGCGCGGCAACACGGTTTCGCCTCATCCATCGCCCTGCCGTTGCTCGATGAACAGCGTTGCCTGGGCGCACTGGGCATCTACTCCGTAGAGGTCGATGCCTTCGATGCCGACGAAATACAATTACTCTCAGAACTGGCAAACAGCCTCGCCTTCGGCATCCGCGCCCTGCGCGACGGCGCGGCCCGCGAACAGACCGAAAGCTTGCTGCGCGAAATGAGCGCCATCGCCCATATCGGCGCATGGACCTTCGACCCGGCCAGCGGCTGCGGCACCTGGACCGAGGAGGTAGCCAGAATCCACGAAGTACCGCCGGAACAGTCAACCAGCACCGCCTTCGGCATCCAGTTTTTCCGCGGCGAGTGGCAACGGCAGATCGAAACCGCCATCCGGGAAGCCGTCGAGTTGGGCAAACCCTACAATCTCGAGTTGAAGATGACAACGGCAATGGGCCGGGAAAAATGGGTGCGCACCATCGGCCATCCCGTCAGCAGGGATGGTCGCGTGGTGGAAGTACGCGGCACATTCCAGGACATCACCGAGCGCAAACACGCCGAGCAGCTTATACGGGAAGCTGAACAACGGATGCGCCTGGCTACCAAGACTGCGGAACTCGGTTTCTGGGAATGGAATATCAAAAATAACACAGTCCGCTGGGACGCCCAGATGTTTCGCATTTACGGCACCTCGCCCACGGCGGGTGGAGAGATCGATTACAGCGACTGGTGCACTGCTGTCCTTCCGGAGGACTTGCCGCAACAGGAAGAAATTCTACAGGACACAGTCCGCCGGCTAGGGCGCAGCAGCCGTGAGTTCCGGATTCGGCGCTACAACGATCGGGCAATCCGCATCATCCAGGCCGTGGAGACTGTCCGGGTAGATGATCAGGGAAACGCGGAATGGATCGTGGGCACCAATCTCGATATCACCGAGCGCAAAAAGGCCGAGGCCGCACTGAAGAGCGAAGCGCTACGCCGCCGCGTGCTCATGGAGAGCTCCCGCGACGGCATTGCTGTCATCGATCAGCAGTATCGGATAATTGAGACCAACCCGCGCTTCAGCGAGATGCTGGGTTATACACCCGAGGAAATGCTCGGCTTGCATGTCTGGGACTGGGAAGCCACGATGACGGAGGCGGAAATCCTCGCCAATTCCGCTAATCTGTCGAATACCAGCATGGTCATCGAAACCCGCCATCGCCGCAAGGACGGCACGCTGTATGACGCCGAAGTCAGTCTCGGCGGCGCAATGGTGGGCGGTGAAGCCTTGGTATTCTCGATTTGCCGCGACATCAGCGAGCGTAAACGCAACGAGGATACGTTGCTCCGACAGGGGCAGCGGCTAGCCGAATCCCAGCGCATTGCCCACATCGGCAGTTGGGAAGTCGACCTGTCGTCGGGCGGCTTCATCTGGTCCGAAGAAACCTACAGGCTCTACGGCGTGCAGCCCGAAACTCTCGTCCACAACATGGATACCTTCATCCAACTGATCCATCCGGACGACCGTGCCGCGATGCAGGCTTGGGTAGACGCCTGCATGACGATGGCCCCCCCCTCCGACCTGGAATTCCGGATCATCCATCACGACGGTGAAGTACGCGTCCTCAACGGACGTGGTACGCTCGAACGGAATATTCAAGGACAACCCGTCCGCATGGTGGGGACGGTGCAGGACATTACGGAACGCAAGCTGGCGGAGCGGCTTCTCGCCGTTCAAAACCGGGTGCTGGAGCAAGTGGCTACCGGAACGCAGTTGAACGAGACCCTAGCCACGCTAGCAAGTGCGATAGAAAGCGAAGCACCCGGCATACTGGCCTCGATTCTGCTGCTCGATGCCGATAACATCCACCTGCGCCACGCCGCCGCGCCCAGTCTCCCGTCAGCCTATACCCGGGCTATCGATGGCGTGACCATCGGGGAGCGCGTCGGTTCCTGTGGCACTTCAGCCTGGAGACGCGAGCAGGTGATCGTGGAGGACATCGCCGTCGACCCGCGCTGGGCCGATTTCCGCGAACTGGCGCTCGCGCATGGGCTACGCGCCTGCTGGTCGACGCCTATCCTCGGCGCCGACCAACGCGTGCTGGGCACCTTTGCCCTTTACTACACCGAACCTGCTCTGCCAAGCGAGTCCCACCGACGCCTGATCACCCTGGCCACTCACGCCGCCGCCATCGCAATCGCCCGCCACCGGGAGGAAGAAGCCCTGCGCGAAAGCGCCACCCGTTACCGCACCCTGCTGGACAACCTGCCGCAAGTCGTCTGGCAGAAGGATCGCGATTCAACCTACGTCAGTTGCAATGCAACCTACGCCCAGTGGTTGGGCATTGAAGCGGAAGATCTGGCGGGCAGGCAGGATTACGATTTCTTTCCCGCCGCCCTGGCGGACAAGTACCGTGCCGACGACCAGCGCATCATCGACGGCGGCGTAAACGAAACATTGGATGAACACTGGTTAATCGGGGACGAACAACGTCTCATCCATACTACAAAAGTACCCTTGCGTGACGATCAGGGCCATATCTACGGCACCTTGGGGATCGCCGAGGACATCACCGAGCGCAAACAGGCCGAACTGGCATTGCAGGATAGCGAGTTGCGCCTGCGCGAAGCGCAGCGCGTGGCGCACATCGGCAGTTGGGAGCTGGATCTG
>CALMWM010000360.1 GCA_937873435.1 uncultured Gallionellaceae bacterium | reverse complement strand
TACTGAATTTCTGGGCAACCTGGTGTCCGCCCTGCCGCAAGGAAATTCCCGATCTGGTGGAAATCCAGAAAAGCTATGGCCCGCGCGGCGTAATGCTGGTCGGGGTGGCGGTCGAGGAACCGGCGCACGTGCCTGAATTCGTCAAGGCCAATGACGTCAATTACCCCATCGTGACAGGCCGCGACAAGGGCATCTGGCTGCTGCAAACACTCGGCAACAAGGCTGCCGGCCTGCCCTATAGCGTGGTGATCGACCGCCAGGGAAAGATCATTTACACCAAACGCGGCGCACTGACGCGCGAGCGTCTCGAACAGGTTCTCGAACCGCTGTTGTAATTCCCTTTTCTTGCGAATCGCCGCCGCTCAGCTGATCCCCTACCGTCTGCCGTTACGCCACCCCTGGCGTAGCGCGCACGGTGTTATTACCCATCGTTGCGGTTGGTTGGTGCGCCTGGTAAGCGATGAAGGGTTGATTGGTTACGGCGATTGCGCACCGCTTCCCGCTGCCGGCACCGAAACGCCGGAACTGGCATTTGAGCAACTCCAGGTTCAATTACCTTCTTTGCTCGACAACGATCCGCAAGGCGCTCTATCCAGTTTGGACGAATCCGGCTTCCAGGCGCCCGCAGCCCGTTGTGCGCTGGAAATCGCGCTGTTGGACTTGCTGGCGCAGCAAACCGGCTTGCCTCTGGCGCGCAGGCTGAATCCGAATTCGGCGCTGTCGGTGCGGGCCAACGCGATGATAGGCGGATTGGCAGATGATGTGGGGGCGCGCGTGGAGGCAGCACAAGCCGCAGGATTCACCGTGCTCAAGTTGAAAGTCGGTTTGGCCGAACCTAAAATCGAAGTGGCTCAACTGCGGCGTCTGGCCGGGATGCTGGAGGCGGGAGTGTCCCTGCGTCTGGACGCCAATGGTGCTTGGACGTCGGCGCAGGCGTTGGCTTTTGTTGAGGGCTTGTTCGATCTGCCCATCGAGTCGCTGGAGGAGCCGTTGGCACAGCCGGAAATCGGGCAACTGCAACAGCTCCAGGCGCTGGCGGCATTTCCGTTGGCGCTGGATGAATCGCTGGCACGGATCGACATCGATACTTTGCTGAGGAAGATGGTGGTGCGCCGTCTGGTGCTCAAACCGATGGTGCTCGGCGGCGTTCGCCCCGCCTATGCGCTGGCGCGCCGAGCGGCGTTGGCTGGGATGGAGTGCGTGGCGACCACCGCCGTGGACAGTGCGGTGGGCGTACTGGCGGCGGTGCACTTGGCGGTAGCGCTCGACAATGAGCTGGCGCACGGCTTGGCGACATCGTCTTGGTTGTTGTCGGATGTCGGGAGTGTGCCGCGTCTGGAGTCAGGCCGGATGTTGCTGAATGCCCACATGAATGGGCTGGGGTTTCATGCCAAACTTGAGTAGCCCGATTTTTCATCTCAAAAAAGCAGAGAAAAAAATGTTTTAATGTTGATGTGGATCAGTTATGCTTGCGTTGCTGTTTGACTTACTGTCATCTATATTCAATCTTCGAGGGTGAATATTCTTGTCGTAAGAGGGCGCAAGTTGATTGCCGCTTGATTTACGTCAAGGATGTTGAGGGTGTTTTTTTGCACACTGCTGTGCCATATCGCACAGTTGTGTGCGAAAAGTTTTGATTAATTTCTGTGAAAGGGAGGCGTATATGAAGCTTTTCAGTAAAAAATCGACTTCGCTGCTGATCGCGGCGGGGCTGGGTTTTGCGGCTGCAAGCAGTGCCTGGTCGTCGGAATCCCTGCAAGACGTGATGAAGCGTCGCGGGCTTTCGCAACAGGATCTGTTGGCTGCATCCAAGACCTACGTGCCGACCGGCAAGCGCGACGAATTCGTGGCGTTCAGTTCCGGCGGTCAAAGCGGTCAGGTGATCGTGTACGGTATTCCGTCCATGCGTATCCTGAAATACATCGGCGTGTTCACGCCCGAACCTTGGCAGGGCTACGGCTTCGACGAAGAGTCAAAGAAAGTGCTGGCTGAAGGCCGGATCGACGGCAAGGATATTACCTGGGGCGATACCCATCACCCGGCGATGTCTGAAACCGAAGGCAAGTATGACGGCCAGTTCCTGTTCATAAACGACAAGGCTAACCCTCGTATCGCGGTGATTGATCTGCGCGATTTCGAAACCAAGCAGATCGTCGTCAACCCGATTTACAAGTCGGAGCACGGTGGCGCGTTCGTGACCCCGAACACCGATTACGTGATCGAGGCCGCGCAATACGCTGCGCCGCTGGCGAACAGGAAATTCGTTCCGCTGGAGCGTTTCAACGAGGAATACCGCGGTGGCGTGACCTACTGGAAGTTCGACCGCAAGGCTGGCCTCATCGATACCAAGCATTCCTTCTCGCTGGAATTGCCGCCGTATAGCCAGGATTTGTCAGACGCGGGTAAAGGCCCGTCCGATGGCTGGTCGTTTACTAACTCTTTCTGTTCCGAGCGTTATGTCGGCGGTATCGAGAAGGGTCGTCCGCCTTACGAGGCAGGTTGCTCGGCGAAAGATACCGACTACATGCACGTGATCAACTGGAAGAAGGCTGCTGAACTGGTTGCTGCCGGCAAGGCCAAGAAGATCAACGGCCATGACGTGCTGCCGCTGGAAGTATCCATCAAGGAAGGCATCCTGTTCCTGGTGCCGGAACCCAAGAGCCCGCACGGTGTCGATGTGACGCCTGACGGCAAGTTCATGACGGTTTCCGGCAAGCTCGATACGCACGTATCGGTGTTCAGCTTCGAGAAGATCATGGCGGCAATCAAGGCCGGCAAGTTCGAGGGCAAAGACCCCTACGGTATTCCCGTGATCGCCATGCAGGACGCGCTGTACAAGCAAGTCCAGCTGGGTTTGGGGCCGTTGCATACCCAGTACGACTCGAAGAAGTGCGTAGCCTACACCTCGCTGTATGTGGATTCCCAGGTTGCCAAGTGGGACTACTGCGAAGGCAAGGTGCTGGACAAGATCTCGATCCACTACAACATCGGCCACTTGATGACCATGGAAGGCGATTCCATGGACCCGAAAGGCC
>CALMWM010000359.1 GCA_937873435.1 uncultured Gallionellaceae bacterium | reverse complement strand
ACGCTACGCCTGGTGATGCTGTTCGCGCTGATGGCGGTGCTGCCGGGGCTGCTGGTATACGGCGTGTCGGTGCAGTTCCTGACCAAAAGTATCGAATCCTGGTTCGACGTGCGCGTCGATAATGCCCTGGAAGGCGGCTTGAGCCTGGGGCGTAGCGCGCTCGACAACCTGTTGCGCGATCTGACCAAAAAAGGCGAAACCATGGCGCTGATGCTGTCCGACCAGCCGGAGAGCGCCCATATCACCTATCTCAACACCTTGCGCGAACAGGCCGGGGTGCAGGAAGTCACGCTGTACAATGCGCGCGGCGCCATGCTCGCCTTTTCCGGCAACGAGCGCGCCAGCCTGCTGAACGACAGGCCGACTCCCTCGATATTGCGCCAGGTGCGGCAACAAAAGACATTTGCCGCGATTGAAACCATCCAGGGCAAGAAGGGCTTGTATCTGCACGTGATCGTGCCGGTTAACGTGTTGACCTTGCGCGAGGATGTGCGCGTCCTGCAACTGGTGCAACCGGTGCCGTCCCAGCTGGCCCAGGATGCGGAAACCGTGCAGGAAATTTACCGCGACTACCAGGAACTGTCGCTGTCGCGTCTCGGGCTGAAACGCATCTACGGCCTGACCTTGACCGTGACGTTGCTGCTCTCGCTGCTATCGGCAATCGCCCTAGCATTCCTGATTTCCGCCCGGCTGTCCGCCCCGTTGGGGATTCTGGCCAAGGGTACGCGCGCGGTGGCGTCCGGCGATTTCAGCGAAATGCCCGAAGTCCGGGCGCGCGACGAACTCGGCATCCTGATGCAATCGTTCAACAGCATGACGCGCCAGCTGGCGGACGCCCGCGCCGTGGTCGAGTTCAACCAGCAGCAGATGGAAACCGCCAAGGTCTACCTGGAAAGCATCCTGGCCCATCTATCCAGCGGGGTGCTGGCTTTCGACGACAAATTCGCATTGCGCACGGTCAATCCGGCCGCCGCGCAGATCCTCGGGGTGGATTTTCCTTCCTTCCGCCGCTGCGGCTTAAGCTGCGGAGAGGGGCAGGAGCCGGCGATCAGCGGATTCGCCGATGAAATCTCGCAGCAGTTTCAGGAAAGTAGCGACAAGGAATGGCAGCGCCAGATCGAATTCGCCGGCAAGACCCACAAGCAGGTTTTGCTGGTGCGCGGCACGCGTTTGCCGGCTGCGGTCGGCAGCGGCTATATCGTCGTGTTCGACGACATCACCCACCTGTTGCAAGCCCAGCGCGATGCGGCTTGGGGCGAAGTGGCACGGCGTTTGGCGCACGAGATCAAGAATCCGTTGACGCCGATCCAGCTTTCCGCCGAACGCCTGGAACATAAACTCGCGGAAAAGCTGGATAATGCCGATGCCGACATGCTCCGGCGCGCGACGGGAACCATCGTCAACCAGGTGGCGGCTCTGAAAAACATGGTGGACGCCTTCAGCGAGTATGCCCGCACGCCCAAACTGAATCTGCAAAAGCTCAAGCTGAACGATCTGGTGCAGGAGGTGCTTGGTTTGTACGAAAATTCCGCATGCCGGATCAAGGCGGAACTGGCGCCGGAGATGCCGGAGATGATGGGAGACATGACCTTGCTGCGCCAGATTATCCATAACCTGCTGCGCAATGCCCAGGATGCCGTGGCGGAAACGGTGCAGCCGGAGATCGCGCTACAGACCGGCGTCGAGGACGGCTGGGTGCGCTTGTCGATACACGATAACGGCGGCGGTTTCCCGGAACACCTGATGCCGCGCCTGTTCGAGCCTTACGTCACGACCAAGTCGAAGGGAACCGGGCTGGGGCTGGCGATTGTGAAGAAAATCGTAGAAGAGCACAATGGAAAGATGCAAATAGAGAATTTACCCGCGGGCGCTAGTGTTGCCGTGCTTTTCCCGAGTCTGGAGGCGCACCATGGCTAACATGACGCAAATCCTGGTAGTGGACGACGAAATCGGTATTCGCGAACTGCTGCTGGAAATCCTCCACGACGAAGGCTACCAGGTAAAGCTGGCGGAAAATGCCGAGCAGGCGCGGAGTTTTCGCAATGAGAAAGCGCCCGACCTGGTATTGCTCGACATCTGGATGCCGGATACCGACGGCGTCACGCTGCTGCGCGAATGGGCCAGCAACGGCTTGCTGACCATGCCGGTGATCATGATGTCCGGCCACGGCACCATCGATACCGCAGTGGAAGCGACCAAGATCGGAGCATTCGACTTCCTGGAAAAACCCATTGCCCTGCAAAAACTCTTGGGTACGGTAGAGCGTGCGCTGAAAAAGAACGGCAACCGCCCGCATTGCCAGGGAACGCTGGACAGCCTGGGGCGCGGGGTGCTGGTCAGCGACCTGAAAAAACGCCTGGAAATGATCGCGCGCAGCCATGCGCCGCTGATCTTGAGTGGCGAAGATAGCGCCGCCCTGGAAATCTGCGCGCGCTTTTTACACCTGCCGGATACCCCGTGGATAGAGCCGGAGGACTTTTCAGACCTGGCGGAGCGCCCGCTCGACCTGCTGGAACGGGCGCGCGAAGGCATCCTTTACCTGCATGACGTGGCCGAGATGGGGCGCCTGGAGCAAAAAGGCCTGCTGTTGCTGCTGGGCAAGCTGGAAAAAAGTATGGTCAGGCTGATTTGCGCCTCAACGAAGGCGCTGGCGCAAGCGGTGGAAAGCGGCGCCTTCGATCCGCTGCTGTTTCAGCACCTGAGCCGAGTGATGCTGACCGTGCCGGCGCTACGCGAGCATCGAGAAGACATTCCCGAACTGGCCGGCCTGATGTTGACCAAACACGCGGCAAGCGGGGAATCGCCGGCCCGCCGTTTCAGCCCCGCTGCACTGGAAGCATTGCGCAACCATAATTGGCCGGGCAACCTGGCGCAGCTCGACAATGTCGTGAAAACGCTGGCGCTGACCTCGCTGGCGGAAGAAATTTCCCTGCGGGAAGCCGAACAGGCTTTGTCGCCGTTCGGTTCGGAAGCCTCCAATACCGGGAAGCAGGCGCTGCCGCTGGATTTGCCGTTGCGCGAGGCGCGCGACGAATTCGAGCGGGTTTATTTCGAGCACCAGATGCGCAAGGCCAACGGCAACATGAGCCGCGTCGCCGATTATGCCGGCCTGGAACGCACCCACCTATATCGCAAGCTGAAACAACTGGGCATCCGCTTCGCCAAAAAGAACGAAGCCTGAGCCAACGGAATATCCTATGCAATCCTCCAGCGAAAACAAAAAAACTCCCCTTGCTGCGCTATCCCTGGCGGCGCTGGGTGTGGTGTACGGCGATATCGGCACCAGTCCCTTGTACACCATGAAGGAAGTCTTTGCCGGAAACCATCCGATTCCTTTTTCGCCGGACAACGTGCTGGGCATCCTCTCGCTGATCCTGTGGTCGCTGATAATCGTGGTTTCGATCAAATACGTGGTTTTCATCATGCGCGCCGACAATCGCGGCGAGGGCGGCATCATGGCGCTGATCGCATTGGCCTTGCGCGACGCCAAGGACAACCCGGCGCGGCAACGCATGATCATCCTGTTCGGGATCCTCGGTGCGGCGATGTTCTACGGCGACGGCATGGTCACGCCGGCGATCTCGGTGCTGTCGGCGGTCGAAGGTCTGGAAGTGGCGGCCCCGGCGCTGGAAAGGTTCGTCATCCCGATCACCCTGCTGGTACTGTTCGGGCTGTTTTTCGTGCAACGCCGGGGTACCGCGCGCATCGGCGCGCTATTCGGCCCGGTGATGCTGCTGTGGTTCTCGACCCTGGCGCTGCTCGGCATCATCAACATCGTCGCCGCACCGGGCGTACTGAAGGCGCTTAACCCGGCCTACGCCTTCGGTTTCCTGATCAACAACAGCGGCATCGCGATCATCGCGATGGGCGGGGTAGTGCTCTCAGTGACGGGGGCCGAGGCGCTGTACGCCGACATGGGGCATTTCGGCAGAAAACCGATTCAGCTGGCCTGGTTCTGCTTCGTGTTGCCGGCGCTGATCCTCAACTATTTCGGGCAAGGCGCGCTGATTTTGATCGAACCGGACGCGGTGCATAACCCGTTTTACCACTCCGCACCGACCTGGGCGCTGTATCCGCTGGTTGCGCTTTCCACGCTGGCGACGGTGATCGCCTCGCAGGCGGTGATTTCCGGCGCCTTTTCGGTCACCCGCCAGGCCATGCAGCTCGGTTTCGTGCCGCGCGTCGAAGTGCAGCACACCTCGGAGAAGGAACAAGGGCAGATTTACCTGCCCGGCATCAACTGGGGGCTGGCGGCGGCTGTAGCGGTGCTGGTACTCGGTTTCAAATCGTCGGACAACCTGGCGGCGGCTTATGGCATCGCGGTGACCGGCGACATGGTGATCACCTCGCTGCTGGCGAGCATCGTTGCGGCGCGCGTCTGGGGATGGGGCTGGACCAGGGCGATAGCGCTGTTTTCCGCCTTCCTGGTCGTCGAGTTGACCTTTCTGTTTGCCAATGTGCACAAGATTCCCGACGGCGGCTGGTTCCCGCTGGTCATGGGCATCGTCATCTTCACCCTGATGACCACCTGGAAGCGCGGCCGGCAATTGTTGTACCGGCGCCTCGAAGCCGAGGCGATCGACCTGCGGCCCTTCATCGAGAGCATCGTACTTGGCCTTCCGACGCGGGTCTCCGGCACGGCGGTGTTCCTGACGCCGAATCCCAACGGGGTTCCCCACGCCTTGCTGCACAACCTCAAGCACAACAAGGTGCTGCATGAAAAGGTCGTGTTCGCCACCGTCATCATCAAGGATATTCCCTATGTTCCGATCGATGAGCGGATTACCGTAGAGACACTGCCCGATGAGTTCTATCGCGTCACCATCAGCTACGGGTTCATGGACGGGCCGAATTTGCCGCGCGATCTCGAATTGTGCATGCATTACGGCCTGATGCTGGAAATGATGGATACCTCGTTCTTCATCGGCCGCGAAACCCTGATCCCTCGCGCCGGTTCGGAAATGGCCTTCTGGCGCGAAAAACTGTTCATCAGCATGTTCCGCAACGCCGGCAGTGCTAGTAATTTCTTCAAACTGCCGCCCAACCGGGTGGTGGAACTGGGTACCCAGGTTATCCTGTAGCAAAAAACAGTGTAAGTGCTTAGTGCTTAGTGCTTAGTGCTTAGTGCTTAGTGCTTAGTGCTTAGTGCTTAGTGCT
>CALMWM010000358.1 GCA_937873435.1 uncultured Gallionellaceae bacterium | reverse complement strand
GCAAGGGGCGGGGCGGGAACTGCGCTGGTGGTGACGGCCTCCCTCTCTGCGCTAGGCTGAACCGCGATAGGCGCAGCAGGGCGCGGAACTGTCGGGCGAGCGCGGGGCGCGGGTGCTGCAAGCGGTGCTTGGAGCGGGGCGGGCTGAACTTCGGGTGCGAGCAGCGTCAATTCGAATGGTGGAGGAGCGCTTGCCGGGCGCTTAGTGGACGGGGCAATGGCATGAAACAGCAAAAGCCCGGCCGCCATCAATATCAGCGCATTGGCGGCCGACAAGGAGTCGCGGAAGCGAAACAGGAAATCGCTCATGGTGTTTTCCGGGCGGCAATGGATATTGCGAGGAAACCCGCTGCCCGCAGGCGATCCATCACGTCGATGACCCGTTGCAATTCGACGCTCCGGTCGCCATTGATGATGACCGATACTTTTGGGTGGTCTTGGCGGATCGCCAGCAGGCGCGGCACCAGCTCTGCGGCTGTGACGTCCATGCCGTCGAGCTGGAGTTCGCCATCGCGCCCCAGCGCGACGATGGCGCTATGCCTTTCGCTATTCGTTGTGGCGCTGGATGACGTAGGCAGGCGGGTCTTGACGCCGAAGGCGGGAATGACGTCGATGCTGATCAGCACGAAAAAAACCAGCAGGAACATCATCACGTCGATCATCGGAATGACCTCGATACGTGCTCTGGGTCTTTTTTCCTGATGCCAACGCCTCATCCTTGTTTACCTGTATGAACTATGCCGTACCCGCGAATTCGACTGATAAGTCAAAACCTTGCCGGGATCATGTCGTTGTGAATGGCGCTTTCAACACCTGCAATTCCTTGCGCAACTGATCCAGCATGGTTTTTCCCGGCATTTCCCCCCGCTGGGCCGCGGAGTGGATTTGCTTCAAACGCTCGGCAAAATCCACAAAACCATACACCGCGATCATTCCGCGCAACTGGTGCAGTCCTTTCGAAACCGCTTCGGGATTGTCGAATCCTGCGATTTCATCCAGCATGGTGTCGGCATAGGCAAACACCCGCGGCAACAGATTTGCCATCGGATGCGACGCCGCTTCGAGGTTCTGGTGGAGATGCAATGCCGTCAAAAGCGTTTTCTGCTTTACCGGCTTTGCCAGGTAAGCCGTCGCGCCGGCATCCAGGATGCGTTGTTCGTCTTCCGGGAAGTCGCTGGAAGTGACCGCCAGAATCAGCGTTTGCGATAAGCGCTGTTCTTGCTCCCAGGCACGCATTTCCCTGATGGCGCCGTAGCCGTCGAGAACCGGCATTTCCATGTCCATCAGCACCGCGGCGTAGCGTTGCTGCTTGAATAGCGCCACCGCCGCCAGTCCGTCGGCGGCCTCGTCGATCTCGCGGAATGTGCCTTCCAGATGGGTTCTGAAAATTTCGCGGTTGAGTGCGACATCATCCACCACCAGCACCCGTCCCGATTTCAGGCTGGCATCGGCGCTGTTTTCATCGGGGAGCTTGGATGCAGGTGGATTTATGGGGCACCTCGGTGAAAGTTAGCAGCGGAACACTTGGATGATGCCTTGATGAAAAATGTCGTTTAAGCCGCTTGTACCGGAATCTGATGGCGCCGGTTGACGATGCGGTTGTGTCCGTCCACGTAAACCAGTTCCGGCTCGAATTTCTGCAATTCGATCTCGTTGTACATGGCATAGGTGGCGATGATGACGATGTCGCCGGGGTCGGCCTTGTGCGCCGCCGCGCCGTTCACCGAAATGATGCCGGAATCGTGTTGCGCGCGGATCGCGTAGGTCGTGAAGCGCTCGCCGTTGGTGACGTTGTAGATGTCGATTTGCTGGTATTCGCGAATGTCCGCTGCGTCCAGCAGCGTTTCGTCGATCGCGCAGGAGCCTTCGTAACCCAGTTCGGAATGGGTCACCGTCACGCGGTGCAGCTTGGATTTAAGCATGAGTCTTTGCATCGAGGCTCACTCCGAAAAGTTGTTGGGAAGAATTGGACTGCGAATTATAAGGCGATGTTCCGGCCAAGACAAATTTCAGCCGAAGGCAAGATGAAAGTATCACCTTCCCGTCGTTCCATTTTCTGCCCGACGCCACTGCTCACCTGTGCCAGCGAGAAGCCTGGGCGACAGATAAACATTGCTGGCCGAAATGCAGTGGGGAGAGCGAGCGTAGTGCTTACGCCTGGATGTCCGGCCACAGCGTCCAGGCATCGCAGTGGGCGTTAGGAAGCGTCAGAACGCGGCTGTTCCCATGTTCCTGGTCGGCACGCATGGCCCCTTTGCATATTCCTTCCAGGTTTTCCAGGGAATAGACCGATCCGTTTTCTTCCATGGCACGCACGCCGGTCCAATGGTCGCAGGTGCAGCAGTTCCTGGCGTTGCCATTGACGATATACATAGCGTTTTTCCTGACTGTCGGAGAGTACATGGAGAAATTATCCATGCGTACCAGCCAAGTATCCACGCATGAATTCTCACTGGCGCTCACGCAAACTCACGCAGGGCTTATGGCGCTGTCGGGAATGGTGCGGTCAGACGAGTTCGCAGGTGTCGGAAAACACAAAACCGTAGCCCTGAATCGCCTTGATCGGCAGTTCGCAGCGGATCACGGTTTGGGCTTTTTTGCGCAGGCGGCTGACCATGGATTCGATGCGGTGATAGTCGTAGCTATCCGGCGAACCGCCGAGGGCGACGGTGATATGTTCCTTGGATACCGGCTCGCCGCTCGATTCGGCAAGGCAGCGCACAAAACGGTATTCCGAAGGGGTCAGTGGCAACGAGGCGCCGGTTGGAGTGGACAGCGTCCAGTGATTGCGATGGAGCAGCCAGCGCGAGGCGATGTTGCCTGGGTGTATGGTCGGAGAGAGGCGTTTCTCTCCCAGGCGGCGCCACACCGCATCGACGGAAGCGGCGATTTCCCGCAAATCGACCGGTTTGACCAGATAGGCGTCCGCGCCGACTCCCAGGCCGGTCAGGCGGTCATCGAGCGAACCGCGGGCGCTGACGATGACGATGCCATAATGGCGCGCGGCGGCGAGGTGTTCGGCAACCTTCAGTCCGTCTTCGCCGGGCAGCCCCAGATCGAGCACCACAACCTCGGCGGAGTGTAGCGCCATTTCGCGATAAAATGCCTCGGCGCTCTCCGCGCCCCAGCATGGATAGCCGCGCGCGTTGAAGAAACGCACGATATTGTCGCGTAGATCGGATTCGTCTTCGACAACGGCAACGCGAGGTTTGGTTTGCTGTTCCATGTGCATTATGATTGCCGGTATTTTGGTTTCGGGCAAGCCCCCCTGGCATACACGATGTGTTTTCGTTATCTTGCCGTTTTCATGGCGTTGCTGTGTTCCGCGTCTGCCTGGTCTGCACCCGGCCGCTGGGTAATGGGCGTCGAGACGCCGTTGGCGGCGCTGGAGGACCGTGCCGGCGAGCTGACCGTTGAGCAGGTGGCGAATATGCCGGATACCTCGTTCCGGGCGCTGTCTGAAGGCTTGTCGGCGGGCTATACCGATAGCGTCTACTGGCTGAAATTTTCCCCTCCGGCTTTCGATCGCAGCAATGATTTGTTGCTGGAACTCAGTCCAACCTACCTCGACGAAATCGAACTCTACGAGCCTGACGGCAAGGGCTGGCGCAACCGGCCAAGCGGCGACCATCA
>CALMWM010000357.1 GCA_937873435.1 uncultured Gallionellaceae bacterium | reverse complement strand
CGCCGCAAAACACGATGTAATCGGCTTCGGAATTGGCCGCCTGGCGCGACAGCTTGAGCGAGTCGCCGGTGAAGTCGGCGTAGCGGTACACGTCGGCGCGCTGGTAATGATGGCACAGCAGCGCCAGGCGCTTGCCGAGCTTGGCCTTGGCGGCGAGGATGCGCTGCTCGCATTCCGCCTCCGGCAGGCGCTGGAACTCGGCGAAGGGAATGGCGGCGGAGTCTGGTTTTTCCTGGGACATATCCATCAAATGCTGAAATTTCGAAAGGGAGCAAACATATCATATTGCGCCGGATGCGTCATTGCCGCGCGACGGTTTGCCCCCATCCCGACCTTCCCCCGCAAGCGGAGGAAGGAGTCAACCCTCTCCCCCGCTTGCGGGGGAGAGCTGGAGAGGGGGAACTTTTCCAAGTTCACAGATTCGCGCGCAGTCCCGCCAGCGAAACCGTCTGGATGCCTTCGGCGTTGCGCAGCACTTTGAAGACTTTTTCCTTGAGCGGGGTGGAATTGACGAAATCCTGGTAAGAGCGGGTCAGCAGGTTGCGGCACAGGGTGCGCAATTCCGCTTCGTCCATTTCCGCCAGTCCCGTCTCCAGGCGCAGGTACTGGTGGAAACGCTGCATGATATGCAGGCGGCTGACCCGGATGACCGCCGGATCGTAGTCGATGGCGAAGTGTTCGAGGAATTCCTCTACCGAGGAAAGCGGCTTCAGGATGTGTGCAAGCATGTTCATGGGATGTCCTTTCAATCTATTCGTTAGCCGAAGCAAGATAAAAACGTTTCAGTTCTTCCGCCCCCGGCGCGCGCTTGGCGGCTTCGGCGAACTGGCGGATGTGGCCGAGGATGGAGCGGGCGCGCAGCTTGTCGAGCAGGATGCCGAGCTCGGCGTAGGCGTTGATCACCGCGCTGCAACCGGAGTGCTTGCCCAGCACCATGCTGTGAAAGCGCCCCACTTCGCGTGGGTCGAAGCCCTGGTAGTTGTCGGGGTGCTTGATCAGCCCGTCGACGTGGATGCCGGCTTCGTGAGTGAATACCGCGCCGCCGACGATGCTCTTGTTGGCGGCCACCGGGCGCCCCGAGGCCGCCGCGACCAGCCGCGAAATTTCCGGGAAACGCTGGGCATCGACGCCGGTTTCCAGACCGTAAAGATGGTGCAGCGCCATCACCGCTTCTTCCAGCGGCGCATTGCCGGCGCGTTCGCCCAGGCCGTTGACGGTAGTGTTGGCATGAGTCGCCCCGGCACGCGCCGCCGCCAGGGTATTGGCGGTTGCCAGCCCGAGATCGTCGTGGGCGTGCATTTCGATTTCGAGGTCGCTGATGCTGCGCAGATCGCGCAGTTTTTCATAAGTGGCGAAGGGATCGAGCACGCCCAGCGTGTCGGCGAAGCGGAAACGCTGGGCGCCGACTTCCTCCGCCGTCTCGACCACGCGCATCAGGAATTCGCTATCGGCGCGCGAGGCATCCTCGCCGCCGACGCATACCGCCATCCCTTTATCCAGCGCGGCCGGCACCAGCCTGCGGATGGTCTGCAGCACCCAGTCGCGCTCCTGGCCGAGTTTGTGGCGAATCTGGATGTCGGAAACCGGGATCGACAGGTTGACGATGTCTACCCCGCATTGCGCCGCCGCCGCTAAATCCTCGGCGCACATCCGCCCCCACACCATCAGCCGCGCCGGCAGGTGCAGCGCCGCCACCGCGCGGATGGTCTCGCGCTCCGCCGCGCCCATTACCGGGATGCCGATTTCCAGCTCCGGCACGCCGGCATCCGCCAGCGCCTGGGCAATCGCCAGCTTTTCCGCCAGCGAAAAAGCCACCCCGGCGGTCTGTTCGCCGTCGCGCAACGTCGTGTCGTTGATGGTCACCATGCCGCACCTCCCGTTCAAGCCTGAAAAAAGCTGTCTGGAATCAGTAAAGCAATTGGCGAGCCAGCCCACAATATGCGAGATTACTCAATATAATCAATTGGCAACATAAGATAATAAGCCGTCGCAAATGCGCCACGATGGTGCATTTGTCTTCTTCCAGACAATTTTCGGAGCGCTCGCGTCTCGAATATTTACAAGATTTTTATCCGTCCGCTGGCACAATTTTTATTTGTTTTACGCACTGCCGCCTAAACTTTCACCAAGGAATCCTTCGGGAGAAGCAAACATGATAATCGGCAACGAATTTCCGCCAAGGAAAAACCAGGCACCGCCGAACGGTAGCGGTTACTGGTGGGCGTTGGCCGCCTGTATTGCGACGGCATTGCTGGCCACGCCGCTCAGGGCATATTTGGAATTAAGCAATATCGTCATGCTGTTTTTGCTGGCCGTGTTGTTGATCGCAGCGCGCTTTGGGCGCGGCCCGGCGATTCTTGCGGCATTTCTCAGCGTCGCCCAGTTTGATTTCTTTTTCGTTCCGCCGCGTTTCTCGCTGACCGTCAGCGATGCGCAATATCTTGTCACTTTCGCCGTCATGTTGGCGGTTGCCCTGATTACCGGCCAGCTCACCGCCGGGCTGCGCCTACAGGCTGAACAAGCCTCGCGCAAGGAACGGCAGACCCACGCACTCTACGAAATGGCACGCGATCTTGCCGGCGCACTGACGGCAGAGCAAGTTTCCGCCGCATTGCGTCGCTTCCTCGGAGAAAATCTTGCGCTCGAAGCAGTACTGCTTGTGCCCGGACTGGAGAACTATCTTGCTCCGGTCATCTTGCCGGACAGCCATTTCCAGATTGAGTCCAACCTTGCCTTGACCGCTTACAAGCAGGGCGAGCCGATCGAGGATTGCAGCCTTTCCGGCTATGGCTACGGCTCGCTCTATTTCCCGCTGAAAGCACCGATGGGCGTGCGCGGCGTAATGCTGGTCGCCCCCGCCGATCCCACCCCCGATACCCTGGCGGAACAAAAACCGCTGTTGACGACGCTTGCGTCGCTGGTTGCCATCGCCGTAGAGCGCTTGCACTATGTCGAGGTCGCGCAAACGACCCAGGTCGAAGTCGTTTCGGAACGCCTGCGCAGCTCGATCCTTTCGGCGCTCTCCCACGATCTGCGTACGCCGCTGACAGCCTTGGTGGGGCTTGCCGATTCGATGACGCTGGCGCGACCTCCGCTACCCCAGGCAGCGCAGGAATCTGCCGAAGCCATTCGCGAACAGGCGCTACGCCTCAACGGCCTGGTCGGTAACCTGCTCGACATGGCGCGCCTGCACGCTGGTCATGTGACGCTACGCAAGGAATGGCAACCGATCGAGGAAGTTATCGGAGCCAGCATCCAGCTGCTCGCCCGCAGTCTGACCCAGCACCCGGTTCGCGTAAGGCTGGCACCCGATCTTCCCCTGCTGGAATTCGATGCGGTACTGATCGAGCGGGTGTTTTGCAACTTGCTGGAGAACGCCGCCAAATATGCTCCGCCGGATACCAGCATAGAAATAACGGGGGGCGTGGCCGGCGGATTCGCCGAGATTTCGGTTTGCGACGCCGGGCCTGGCTTCCCGCAAGGAAAAGCGTTGTTCGATATGTTCGTGCGCGGCGTGGCGGAATCCGCCAGACCCGGCGTCGGCTTGGGTCTGGCGATCTGCCGGGCGATCGTCGAAGCGCACGGAGGGACGATCAACGCCGCGAACCGGCGCGAAAGCGGCGCCTGCGTAACGTTCACCCTACCCCTCGGTTCGCCGCCGTGCATCGAAATCGAAGAATTCGAAACGGAGACCGACGATGAGTGAAATCGCCGCCAAGATTATCGTCGTCGAGGATGAAAAGCAGATTCGCCGCTTCGTCCGTTCCTCACTGGAAGAAGATGGCTGCCAGGTATTCGAAGCTGAAACCGGGAAGCAGGGACTGATCGAGGCAGGCACGCGCAAGCCCGATCTGGTCGTGCTCGACCTCGGCCTGCCGGACATCGACGGGGTGGCGTTCATCCGCGACCTGCGCAGTTGGTCGAGTGTGCCAGTATTGATCCTGTCCGCACGCTCCACTGAAAACGACAAGATTGTCGCGCTCGATGCCGGCGCCGACGACTACCTGACCAAGCCGTTCGGCGTAGGCGAACTGCTCGCCCGTGTGCGCGCCCTCCTGCGCCGCCGGAGGGCGCGTGGCGAAAGCGGGCCGTTGATCGGTTTCGGCGACGTGCAGGTGGATCTTGCACGGCGCACGGTGACCCGCCAAAACCAGCAGGTACACCTCACCCAGATCGAATACCGCCTGCTCGCACTCCTCATCGCCAACAGCGGCAAGGTGATGACTCATCGCCACCTGCTGCGTGAAGTGTGGGGGCCAAGCTTCGTCGAGAGCAATCATTACCTGCGCGTTTACGTCGGCCACTTGCGCCAGAAGCTTGAGAACGACCCCGCCCAGCCGCGCCACATTCTGACTGAAACCGGCGTGGGATACCGCTTCCAGCAATAAACTCATCACAAGGAACAACCATGAACTCCTCTGCCCCGGAAAAAAAGCTTGCCCCGCTGACCCTGGCAGCGCTCGGGATCGTTTACGGCGACATCGGCACCAGCCCGCTGTACGCTCTCAAGGAAGTCTTCGCCGGCGCGCATCCGGTTGCCGTCACGCCGGAGAACGTGCTCGGCGTGCTCTCGCTGGTTTTCTGGTCGCTGTTGATCGTGGTGTCGATCAAGTACGTCGCCTTTATCATGCGCGCCGACAACCGCGGCGAGGGCGGCATCATTGCGCTCATGGCACTTGCCCTGCGCAAAACGGAAGGCCATCAACAAGCCTGGATCATGCTGGCGGGCATCGTCGGCGCTGCTCTGTTTTACGGCGACGGGGTGATCACCCCGGCGATTTCGGTGCTGTCGGCGGTGGAGGGGCTGGAGATCGCCACCCCGGCGCTCAAGGCCTATGTCATTCCGCTCACCATCGGCGTGCTGATCGCGCTGTTTTCCTTCCAGCGCAAGGGTACTGGCGGGATCGGCGCGCTGTTCGGGCCGGTGATGTGCCTGTGGTTCGGCACACTGGCGGTGCTCGGCGTGGTCAATATCCTGGAGCAGCCGAGCGTGCTCAAATCCTTCAATCCGTTTTACGCCTACGCGTTTCTCGCCTCCAACCCCTGGCTGGGCTTTCTCGCCTTGGGCGGGGTGGTGCTGGTGGTTACCGGGACGGAGGCGCTCTATGCCGACATGGGGCATTTCGGGCGTAAGCCGGTACAATTCGCCTGGTTCGCTCTGGTGCTGCCGGCCCTGCTGCTCAATTATTTCGGCCAGGGCGCGCTGTTGCTGCACGACCCGGCTGCGATCCAGAATCCCTTTTATCTATTAGCCCCGAATTGGGCGCTCTATCCGCTGGTCGCATTGTCCACCGCAGCCACCGTGATTGCCTCGCAGGCGGTGATTTCCGGCGCATTCTCGATCACCAGCCAGGCCATCCAGCTCGGCTATGCGCCGCGTATGGAAATCCAGCACACCTCGGACAAGGAAATCGGGCAAATCTATTTGCCGGCCATTAATTGGCTGCTGCTTTTCTCCGTAATCGCGCTGGTGCTGGGCTTTCGCAGTTCGACCAACCTGGGTGCGGCCTATGGCATCGCCGTGACCGGTACCATGGCGATCACCAGCCTACTGGCTTTCGTGGTGGTGCGTAAACTATGGGGCTGGAATGTCTGGACGAGCGGGCTGCTGATCGGTTTTTTTCTGGTGATTGATCTCGCCTTTTTCGCCGCCAATGCGATCAAGATCG
>CALMWM010000356.1 GCA_937873435.1 uncultured Gallionellaceae bacterium | reverse complement strand
CCTCCGGCATCGGTTTCGACTTGCTGGAACCCAGTCTCGCCATGCAGAAATTTCTCGTATTTCTGCTCGACGCCTAGCTTGCCGATATGATCGCTGCCCTTGTAGTTGGCCATATCGTCGTTTTCTTCCAGGGTTTCGAGGTCGGCGTCGTTGATGCGCCCGATATGCCCGATGGCATGCGAGGCCAGTTCCACCTTGGGATAGTGGCGGAACAGGCGCGCCTTGATCTCCACACCGGGGAAGCGATAACGGTTGGCAGCGAATTTCGCCACTTCGACATCGTTCAGGCGCGAACGGATCGGCAGGCTCTCGAAATTGCGGCTCTCTTCCAGCAATTTCTTGAAACGTTTGCGGTCGCGCGGCGCAATGTCGATGATTTCGCCCAAGCCGTTGATGGTTTCTTCCAGGTTGCCGGCCTTGCTGGGGGTGATTTCCAGGGTATAAGCGGAATAATTATGCGCCAGGATCACCCCATTGCGGTCCAGAATCAGGCCGCGATTAGGCACCACCGGGATAATCGAGATGCGGTTGTTTTCAGCGAGCGTCTCGTAATGCTCGTGCTCGACCACCTGCAAATAAACGAAACGCGCCACCAAAAAACCAAACAGCACCAGCACGAAGACACCGCCGATGGCCAGGCGGATACTGAAATAATACAGTTCCTGCTGATGGTTCTTCAGCTCGGTGCGCGGGATCATACCTTAGTCACGCTTAGGCTCGACCTTCTGCGGCAACTGCAACAACAGCGTCAGCAACGGCCACAGCAGCGCACCGCTCACACTGGCGGCAAAATAACCCATACCGATAAAATCCACCCCGGTGGAAAGACGGATCAGCAGCGTCATCGCCTGCAACGCCAGCAACAGCAGCAACACATAAAAGGTCTGCTGCCAGGGCGTGAACATCAAGATGCGGCGGTGCAACAACAAGGCGATAAATACCGCCAGCGAGTAAGCCAGCGCATTCTGGCCGAACAGCACGCCATCCGCGACATCGATCATCAGCCCCATCAACCAGGCCACCCCGATGCCCATCCGTAGCGGTTCGCGGATACTCCAGAAGATCAGGGTAATCGCGAGAAAATCCGGCCTCAGCAGCAATGCGGCCCCGCTCCATGGCAATAGATTCAGCATCAGACCGACAAACAAGGTGAGCGCCATGAATTGGCCGCTCGCCGGTTTCAGCAACTCCTGTCTGGGGTGGTGGTTATTAGCGTGCACCTTCACCTCTCCGTTTTCCCTTTCCCTTGACCTCCGCCTGAGTCGGCGTGGCCAGCAGCGGCGCTGCCTGGGATTCGTACTCCTTGCGCCGGTCGCTGGTTACGATCAACACCTGCTTGTGCAAGCCGACTCCGGCGCTGGGCATGCACACGATGCGCGCAAACGCCACAGCGGCGTTGCGCTCGATCTTTGATACCACCGCCACCGGCAGGCCGGGCGGATAAACGCCATCGATACCCGAGGTCACGATCGTGTCGCCCGGCTGCACATCCGCATTCATCGGCATGAAGGCCAGCCCCAGCGTACTGTCCTGCCCTTGTCCGAAGGCGATGGCGCGCATACCGTTACGCACGATTTCAATGGGAATGGCCTGATCCTTGTCGGTCAACAACGTCACTTCGCTGCTGAAAGGATAAGCCCGGGTTACCTGTCCGATCACGCCGACATCGTCCACCACCGGTTGCCCGGCAGAGACGCCGTGCGTCGTTCCCTTGTCGACAATAATCTTGTGGGCAAAAGGATCGCGCCCGGCATACAGGATTTCCGTCATCACCAGGGTCTGGTCGGACTGCTTGCGGGCTCCAAGCAATTTGCGCAAGTAGGCGTTCTCGGCCTGCATCGCCTGGAACCCCTGCAACTGGGCGGAATGCTCCAACTCCTGCTGTTGCAGGCGCCGGTTTTCCTTTTGTAGAAAAGCCTGCGAAATGAAAAATTCGCTGATCCGATCACCCAACTCGGAGGGCGAGTTGGCGAGACGTTGCAGCGGGGTGACCACCACCGCGACAGTCTGGCGCAGCAAGCCGAGATAATTCTGGTAGGCATCGGCCACCATCAACACGGCCGACAGGGAGGCAAAGAAGACAAAGCGCGCCAACGGGCTGGGACCGCGCTTGAAAAAAGGTGGGGATTGATCCATTTAACCGTGTTGCGTAGGTTGGATAAGTACCGCGTTATCCGACTTTGGTTCGCCCGACGGCGGAAAGCGCTTCGCCAGTGTGACTACAGGGGGATTCCCTGCATCAGTCATTGGTGAAGACGGTACCCAGCTTGTCCATTTCCTCAAGCGCGCGACCGGAACCACGCACCACGCAGGTCAGGGGATCGTCGGCGACGATTACCGGCAAGCCGGTTTCTTCCATCAGCAAGCGGTCGATGTCGCGCAATAGCGCACCGCCACCGGTCAGCACCATGCCCTTTTCGGCAATGTCCGCGCCCAGTTCGGGCGGCGTCTGCTCAAGTGCCGACTTGACCGCGCTGACGATGGAGTTCAGCGGCTCGGTCAACGCTTCCAGGATTTCGTTGCTGGAGATGGTGAAACTGCGCGGGATACCTTCCGCCAGGTTGCGCCCCTTGACTTCCATCTCGCGCACTTCGGAACCGGGGAAAGCCGAACCGATTTCCTTCTTGATGTTCTCGGCGGTGGCATCGCCGATCAACATGCCGTAGTTACGGCGGATGTAATTGATGATCGCCTCGTCGAACTTGTCGCCGCCGACGCGCACCGAAGAAGCGTAAACCACGCCGCCCAGCGAGATCACCCCGACCTCGGTGGTACCGCCACCGATGTCCACCACCATCGAGCCAGTCGCCTCGGCCACCGGCAGGTCGGCACCGATTGCCGCAGCCATCGGCTCCTCGATCAGGTATACCTGGCGCGCCCCGGCACCAATCGCCGATTCGCGGATGGCGCGCCGTTCCACCTGGGTGGAGCCGCACGGCACGCAGATGATGATGCGCGGCGCGGGAGTCAGCAGGCGCGACTCGTGGATCTTCTTGATGAAGTATTTGAGCATCTGCTCGGTAATGGTGAAGTCGGCAATCACGCCGTCCTTCATCGGCCGGATGGCGGTAATCGAACCCGGCGTGCGTCCGATCATGTCCTTGGCTTCCTTGCCGACCGCCTGAATGGTCTTCTTGGAAGCAGGGCCGCCTTCTTGGCGAATGGCAACAACGGAAGGTTCGTCCAGGACGATGCCTTTGCCGCGCACGTAAATCAGTGTATTTGCGGTACCGAGGTCGATAGCGAGGTCGGTAGAAAAATAGCCGCGAAGAAATCCAAACATGCTTTGAGAACCTGTCAACAAGCTGCGTCAATTAAAGGAATTATGATACCATTTTAAGGATGTTTTTTAATAGTGATCGTTGGTTATTTTATGTCATTGACTCTTGCCGATGTGAAGCGTATAGCCTACCTGGCGCGCATTGAAGTAAGCGAAACCGAGGCGGAAGATTATCTCCGCCAGCTTTCCGGCATCTTCGAACTGGTTGAACAAATGCAGGCGGTGGACACCACCGGCATAGAACCAATGGCGCACGCCCAGGATGTCGTCCTGCGACTGCGCCCTGACAGTGTAAGCGAAACCGACCGGCGCGGTGACTATCAAGCAGTCGCCCCGCAAACGGAAGCGGGTCTGTATCTGGTACCCAAGGTTATTGAGTAACAGGTGATGAGTAATGGGTGATGGGTGATGGGTGATTCGCATTACCCATCACCCATCACCCATTGCCCATTGCCCGACGAAAAAAAATGCTGAACGCCACCCTCAAGGAACTTTCCGCCCAACTGGCGGCAAAAAATATTTCCAGCGTCGAACTGACCGGCGAGTATCTTGCCCGTATCGAACGCCTCAACCCCAGCCTCAACGCGTTCGTGGCGCTCGACCGGGAAAAAAGCCTGGCGCAGGCCAAATCCGCCGACGCGCTGATCGCTGCAGGCAAGAGCAGCCTGCTCACCGGCATCCCCTTCGCCCAGAAAGACATTTTCTGCGCACACGGCTGGCCCACCACCTGCGGCTCGAAAATGCTCGCCAACTTCGTCGCTCCTTACGACGCCCATGTCATCGAACAATTCAACCGCGCCGGGGCAGTCAATCTGGGCAAGACCAATATGGACGAATTCGCGATGGGGTCGAGCAACGAAACCTCGTATTTCGGCAAGGTCAAAAACCCCTGGAATACCGACGCTGTTCCCGGCGGCAGCTCGGGCGGCTCGGCGGCAGCAGTAGCAGCAAGGCTGGCGCCGGCCGCCACCGGCACCGACACCGGCGGCTCGATCCGCCAACCGGCAGCCTTATGCGGCATTTCCGGGATCAAGCCGACCTACGGCACGGTATCGCGTTACGGCATGATCGCTTTCGCCTCCTCGCTCGACCAGGGCGGGCCGATGGCGAAAAGCGCCGAGGATTGCGCGCTGATGCTCAACGTTATGACCGGCTTCGACCCGCGCGACTCCACCAGCCTGGAGCGTGAAAAAGAGGACTACACCCGCGACCTGGAAAAACCACTCGTCGGCCTGCGTATCGGCCTGCCCAAGGAATACTTTGCCGCCGGCCTGAGCGCCGACGTGGCGCAAGCGGTGGAAGCCGCGCTCGCCGAATACCGCAAACTCGGCGCGGTCACCGTGGACATCTCGCTACCCAATTCGCAATTGGCGATTCCGGTGTATTACGTGCTCGCCCCGGCGGAGGCCTCCAGCAATCTGGCGCGCTACGACGGCGTGCGCTACGGTTATCGCGCCCCGGAATACGGCGACCTCGCCGACATGTACGGCAAAACCCGGGCGCAGGGCTTCGGCGCCGAAGTGAAACGGCGCATCATGATCGGCACCTATGTGCTCTCCGCCGGCTACTACGACGCTTATTACCTTAAGGCACAAAAACTGCGTCGCTTGATCGCGCAGGATTTCAGCGCGGCATTCCAGCAATGCGACGTGATCATGGGGCCGACCGCGCCGACCACCGCCTTCAATCTCGGCGAGAAGAGCGACGATCCGGTCTCCATGTACCTGTCCGATATATACACGATCGCGGTCAATCTGGCGGGCTTGCCCGGCATGTCGATCCCCTGCGGTTTCGGCAGCACGAAACTGCCGGTGGGCCTGCAAATCGTCGGCGACTATTTTGCCGAGGCGAAAATGCTCAATGTCGCCCACCAGTATCAAAAAGCGACCGACTGGCATCTGCGCCAACCGCTGTGAAATCAACCGCAGCAATCCGAACCGGGTGGCCGAAATGCTCAACAAGCCTCTGACAATTCTGCTGGTGGAACTGGTCTTTCCCGAGAAATTCCGAGCGGCCGCGCTGCTGGTCAATTTCATCAAGACCTTGGCCCGCGACAAAAATGGTCAGATTATTGGCACCAAGGGCGAGAAAGTCGTCTGCCATTTCGCCGATTGCCAAGCCGCGCTGGACGCCGCCCAGGCCACGCTGCAACAGTCGTTCGATCCCGCGGAAAGCGTCCCGCTGATCAGGGCCGCCATCATTCACCTGCCGAATGTGGAAAACGAAAAGGATGTTGCCGCGGCGACCGACCTCGCAGCGAAGGCGATCGGCGTTGCCGCCGCCGGGGAAGTAGTGGTTCCCAAACAAACCGTGGCTTTCCTGCCGCGCGGGATCGAGTCCTGCCGCCTTACCCGCCTTCCCCCGAATGCCACAGAAGATGTCTACCTGATCG
>CALMWM010000355.1 GCA_937873435.1 uncultured Gallionellaceae bacterium | reverse complement strand
TTAAGCGTTTTTTTCGCCATCGCCGCGATATAACTGTCGGGCAAATGGCAAGCGAACGCCTCAATCACCACCTCGGCCGGTTCGATTTGCGGAAACTCGGGCATCCAGCGGCAAATTTCCACCCCGAGACAAATTTGGCTTTCCCGCGCGAAGTCAAATCCGGGAACGAGCTTACCGAAAGGCGTCAGATCATCCGCCCACAAACGCACCGAGAACCCGTATTCCGCCGCCATTTGCCGTGCCAAGCGCCAACACACGCCGGCATCGCCGAAATTGTCCACCACGTGGCAAAAGATGTCCCAGCGCTTTAAAGACTTAACTGCATTCTGATTCATGCAATGGCTAACCAGAGTTACAGGGAGGGTACTTCCAGATCGCGGCAGATTTTTCGGGCGAGAAAATCGTTGATCTCGCGATGGCGGGGAACAGCAGTGACTTTTTGCGCCTTCGATTGACATAAACCGAATGGCTTCCGCCCTCCCGCAATAGCTCGCAACCGTGCTGCTCAAGCCAGCGAATCAAATCCAGCCTTTTCACGCCGCCAGCGGTTCCCGGATGCAATCGCGCCCGACCAGCATTTCCTCGGCCAGCATTCGATTGGCCTCCAGCACCAACTCTACCGCCTCGGCCAAGTTGGCGCGCGCCTCATCCAATGTTTCGCCCTGCGTGTTCGCGCCGGGGAGCTCTTCGACAAACCCGATATACCCCTCGGGGACTTTCTCAAATACCGCTGTCAATTTCATGGAAACAGCCTCCTCGTCTCGTTTCATTATCTGCGTGGACGACATCCTCGACCATGCACTTGTTGCAGTGGTTCGTCTGCGGCAGGGTCGCTTTTTCTTAAATACCGCGCGTAGCGCTCGAAACCATACGGCGCAATGCGCTTCAATTTCTGCCCTACCATGCGTTAGGACTTTGGATTTGCTCTCGAATCCGTTTTTTCTTTACCCGGCTTGGTGAACTCAGGGATTAGAGGGTTATCTACCCCGCACTGCTTATCACCAGCAATGATTATTAGATGGTTGTATCTTTGTCGGTAAGCATCAATCTCCATTTGCTCAGCTTGGCTCATATCCATAAAGAAGAGAGGAACCAAGAAAAAAGCACCTGTGATGCCCAAAACAATATTTTTCCCTGCCTTATCAGTTTGCGGTATCAAACGCTGCATCTCACTTTGAATAAAGGACATTTCACGCTCAAGCGCTTGGCATGATTTTTTATCATCTCCGTACTGCTGAACCATCACTGGATTTGCCGCTCTGCCTGCGCATCCCACGCAGAGTATCGCGACAATTATCATTATTAACAATGCCCTTTGTTTCAAGTCACTCTCCTTTTTGACGACACTCACATGTACTAAACATGTCCCCGCCATGCCTACCCACGTTTTTTCCAACACTCTAACCTACCGCGCCCTCTCATTCCCCCACAAAATCTTATGCAACTGCACCTGCAACCTCACCGGCAACCGATCCCGCAACATCCACTCCGCCAATTGCGCCGCATCCAGACTACCATGCGCAACCGATAACGACACCGGACACTTCTCCGCGAGCTTCCTCTCCAGCAACACCTCCCGCGCCCAAACATAATCCGCCTCGTCGCACAGCACGATCTTGATTTCGTCATGCGGCGTCAGCACTTCCAGATTCTGCCAGCGGTTTTTCTCCACCTCGCCCGAACCCGGCGTCTTGATGTCGAGTATCCGCGAAACGCGGGCATCCACCTTGTCGATGTCCAGCGCGCCGCCGGTTTCCAGCGACACCGAATAACCCGCGTCGCACAACGCAATAAGCAAGGGCAGACAGTTTTTCTGAGCCAGCGGTTCGCCACCGGTGACGGTGACGTAATGCGCGCCGCAGGCGGCGACTTGTTGCAGGATTTCCGCCAAGGTCAGCGTGGTGCCGCCGTCAAAGGCATAGGTGGTATCGCAGTAGGTGCAGCGGAGGGGGCAGCCGGTGAGGCGGATGAAAACGGTGGGCAAGCCGACTCGCGTCGTCTCGCCCTGCAGGGAATAAAAGATTTCGTTGATGCGCAGGGCCGGCGCGGTTGCCGGCGCTGTCATCTCAGGTTGGCAAGGCGCTTTTTCGCCAGATCGGCGGCGTTGCTGATCGGGAATTTCGCGACCAGGTCTTCCAGCGTCCGGCGGGCTGCGGCGGCATCGCCCATCCCTTGCTGGCAACTGGCTACGTTGAGTAGCGCATCCGGCACTTTCGGGCTGGTCGGAAACTGGCTGACCAGTTTCTGCTGGCTGGCGATCGCGCTTTTGTAGTCGCGTAAATTAAAGTAGGAATTGCCTATCCAGTATTGGGCGCTCGGGGTCAACGAGCTGCTGGGATAGCTGGCGACAAAGCCCTGGAAGCTGGCAATGGCGCCCTGATAGTTACCGACCTTGAACTGGTTGAGCGCGGTCTCGTAAGTCTTGCTCTCGTCGCCCGAACTGGCGGCGCCTTGGGAGGGTTGCGACGGTTGTCCGGTGCTGTCCGACTGTTCGCCGCTGCCGGCCGGCTTATCGGCATTGTCAGACGACCCGCCACGCTCCAGCTTGCGCATACGCCCGTCGAGATCGGCGTAAAGGTCGCGCTGGCGCTTTTGCGTGGTTTCGATGTCGTGCGCGTAAACCTCGTTCTGGCCTTGCAATCTGCTCAGTTCTGCCTTGAGCGTATCAATCTGCGAAACCAGCTCCATCAAGCCCTTGGTTTGCGTGCGCGTTTGATTTTCCGCCTCTACCAGCCGCGTTTCCAGCACTTGCACATGCTGCTGCAATTCGGCGATTTTCTTGTGCGCCTCGTCGTCGGAAAACAAGCCGGCGGCGCACCACTGGCTTGTTCCCAGCAACAGCAACGCTAGTGCTGCGCGGCGCATGGCTTATTCGCCCTGGTAGACGATGTCGCTGCGACGGTTTTCCTTCCAGCAGGATTCGTCGTGGCAAGCAGCGCGGGGCTTCTCTTCGCCGAAGCTGACGGTTTCGATCTGCTTGTCGCTCACGCCCAGCACGTTCATGATCTTGCGCACGCTTTCTGCACGCTTGTGACCCAGCGCAACGTTGTACTCGCGGCTGCCGCGCTCGTCGCAGTTGCCTTGCACGGCGACATTGGCACCCTTGTTGCCGCCCAGGTACTTGGCATGTGCCTCGACCATCGGCTTGAACTCGTCCTTGACGTCGTACTTGTCGAAGTCGTAATACACGCTACGCTTGGACAGAATATTGTTGGGGTCTTTCAACGGGTTGACCGCCACGTCCTGGGTTTGCGCGCCGCTCGTCTGCGCGCCCGTGTCGGCAGCAGGCATACGGGATTCCACCGGCGCCTTCGGCTGTTCCTTGACTTCCTGGCTCGAACAAGCAGCCAACAAACTGACCAACAAAGTACTCAATACGATTTTATTCACGTTACATCTCCTGATTTACTGGTTTTTTAACAAAGGGCCCCATGCCGGTTCCCGTACATCGCCCGCCTGCGTGGTCAGGCGTTGCTTCACCCTGCCATCGCTCGACACTGCTGCCAACACCCCGCGCCCGCCGATCTCGGTGGCGTATAAAATCATCTTGCCGTTTGGCGCGAAAGTAGGCGATTCGTCTTTGCGCGTGTCGGTCAGCAACTGCACCTGCCAGGTTGCCATATCCTGCACCGCGATATTGAAAGATGCGCCGTTGACCCGCTGGACGAATACGAAGCTTTTGCCGTCCGGGGAATAACGCGGCGTTACGTTGTAGTTGCCGTCGAAGGTCAGGCGCGTCACGTCGCCGCCATCCGCCGGGATGCGATAGACCTGCGGGGAACCGCCGCGATCCGAGGTAAACACGATGTTTTTGCCATCGGGCGAGAAATTCGGCTCGGTGTCGATGCCCGAGCTATGGGTCAGGCGCTTCACGCCGCTACCGTCGGCATTGATGGTATAAATCTGGGTGTTGCCGTCCTTGGTCAAGGCCACCGCCAGCTTGCTGCCGTCCGGCGACCAGGCCGGGGCGCTGTTGTTGCCCTTGAACTGCGCTACCGTCTTGCGCGCGCCGTTCAGCAAGGATTGCACGTAAACGATGGGTTTTTGCTTTTCGAACGAAACATAGGCCAGATGGCTACCGTCGGGCGACCAGGCCGGAGAGATCAGGGGTTCGTTGGAAGCCAGCACGGTTTGTGCGCCGTAGCCGTCCGCATCGGACACCTGCAACTCGAAATGCTTGCCGCTTTTGACGATGTAGGCGATCTTGGTGCTGAACACCCCGACATCGCCGGTCAGTTTTTCGTACACCACATCGGCGATCTTGTGCGCGGTCAGGCGCAACTGCGCGGGCGCCACGGTATAGCTGAAGCCGGCCAACTGGGTCTGCTTGACCACGTCGAGCAGGCGGAAGCGCACATCCAGCTTGCCGTCCGAACGTGCCGCGACAGCGCCGATGACGATCGCTTCGGCACCGCGGCTGCGCCACTCGGGGTAACTCACCTCGCCGGGTTCGGCAGGCGGCATCTTGACGGAGGAAGCGTCGACCAGCTTGAACAGGCCGCTGCGCTGGAGGTCGGCAGCGACTACGCTGGTCATGTTCTGCGGCAGGGAATTTTCAGCAACGAAGGGGAGGATGGAAACCGGGATCTGGTTGGCGCCGCTACCGACGATCTCGATGGTCAGGGCGGCGTTTACCGCGCCGGGCAACACCAGCGCGCACAACAGCAGGTAACGCAATAACTTCATCATCTTTCGCAACAAACCGATTCCATTCATAAAGTTGCAATCATCATAGCACAAACCGCCTACTCATTTGGTCTGAATTTCAGGTTAAGTTCCCGAAAATCGGCAAAAAGCGTGGTATCTGGCGGCAACGGCAAAGGCTGGGCGCGCAGGATGGCGCGTTCGATAGCCTGGTCGCATTGCGCGCTGCCGCTGGTTTTTTTCAAATGCGGGTCGACCAGTAACATTCCGGTCGGCATCAGGCGCACCTCGAATTCCACTTCCGGATTATCGAGCGGCGCACACGGCTGGCCGACGATCAACGGCTTGATCTTGGCCTGGATGCGCCCCCGGTAGTCGTTTACCAGGCTGTTGCGTGCCGCGGTAGCCTGTTGGCGCGCCTGTATTTTGGCATCGGCATCGCGCAACGCCTGCTGCCTGACTTCAGCTTCCTGCTTCAACATTTGCTGGCGCAATTCTTCCTTGCGCCTATCTTCCATCTTTTTCTTTTCAGTTTCCTTACGCTCGGTCTCTTTCTTTATTTCTTCTTCCTTGCGTTTCTCTTCCTTTTTCTTTTCCTCTTCCTGTTTGCGCTTGGCTTCCTTGGCTTTCAGTTCGATGTCCGCCTTATCCACCTTGGGTTCCGGCTTAGGCTCGGGGCGCGGCTTGGGAGGCTCGGGCTGGGGTTTCGGCTCCGGTGCCGGTTCCGGCTTGGGTGGCGGCGGCGGTGGCGTCACACCGGGCAAGCTATTCCACAACTCGGCGACGACCGGCGCGGGTTCACGGGTCTGCCAGTCCACGCCGAACACCAGCACCGCGATGAAAGCCACGTGCACCAGCACCGCCAGGATGATTGCCGGGACGCGCCCCGGCTCGTGCCGTGCTTCCGCCATCAACCCGCCCTGGGTTTCGTCAGCAACCCCACTTTTTTTACCTGCTTCTGTTGCAGCATGTCCAGCACGCTGATCACTTCTTCGTAGCGCACCGCTTTATCGGCGGCAATCACCACCGATTGCTCGGGGTTGCGCTGCTGCTGTTCGATCACCGCCTCGACCAGTTCTTCCTTGGTCACCCGGCGCTCGGCAGCGGACTTGGCCAGATCGCGCAGGTGCAGGCTCTTGTCCGCACGGATTTCCACCTGCATCGGCGCCATCGGCTGTTTCAGCGTCTGACCGACCGAAGGCAGTTCGATCTGGCCGGGATTGATCAGCGGCGCAGTCACCATGAAAATGATCAGCAGCACCAGCATCACGTCGATGTAGGGCACGACGTTGATCTGGTTCATGAAGCGGCGGGATTTGCGGAGTCTCATACTGCTGGCGTCACGACCTGGCGTTGCAGGATATTGGAGAATTCCTCGATGAAGCTCTCGAAGCGCGTCCCCAACCGGTCGATGTCGTGGGCATAGCGGTTATACGCCAGCACCGCGGGAATCGCCGAGAACAAGCCCATCGCGGTGGCGATCAGCGCCTCGGCGATGCCCGGCGCGACATGGGCGAGAGTGGCCTGTACCACGTTGGAGAGACCGCGAAAGGCGTTCATGATCCCCCATACCGT
The DNA here is from genome assembly GCA_937873435.1 of uncultured Gallionellaceae bacterium. Classification (GTDB taxonomy): domain Bacteria; phylum Pseudomonadota; class Gammaproteobacteria; order Burkholderiales; family Sulfuricellaceae; genus JAGXQV01. The sequence continues at coordinate 1,653 of CALMWM010000355.1, read as the reverse complement.
GCCGAACAGGCCGACATACGGGCTCACCGAGCCGACCGAGGCGAGGAACGCCAGCCCCGATTCAAGGTAATCCATTTCGCGCTGGTAAGCCGCCTTCATCGCGCGGCGCGTGCCTTCCATGATCGCGGTGTTGTCCAGCCGCCCCTGGCGTTTCAGCTTGAGGAATTCGCGGAAGCCCGCCTCGAAGATTTTTTCCATCCCCATCACCGCCTGGCGCCCGGAGGATACACGCTGGTACAGGTTGCTCAGATCGGCGCCGCTCCAGAACTCCTCCTCGAAACGGTCGGTATGTTTCACCGCATGGCGGATCGAGAACAGCTTCTGGAAGATCGTCCACCACGACATCAGCGATGCCAGCAGCAACATCAGCATCACGCCCTGCACCAGCACGCTAGCATTCAACACCAAATTAAAAAACGACAAGTCCTGGGTTACATTCACGATTGATTTTCCATTTTTTGTTTTATCACCGGAGGGATACCCACCGGCTTGAAAGCCTGCCCATTGACGCAGACGATCTTCACGCGCGCCTTGACCAGCACCTCGCCGCCACGCTCCACATGCTGGTCGAGTTCGATCCAGCTACGCCCGCTCTGATGGACTTGCGCGGTCACGACTAGCGCGTCGTTGAACAGCGCGGGGCGCAGATAGTCGATCTCGACCCGACGCACCACGAAGATGACATTATAATCGCGCAAGAGTTCAGTTTGCTCGAACCCCAGCCCGCGCAACCACTCGGTACGCGCCCGTTCGAGAAACTTGAGGTAGTTGGCGTAATACACCACCCCGCCGGAATCGGTGTCTTCGTAATAGACCCGCACCGGCCAGACAAAGGCCGTGCCGGATTCCGAGTCCTGTGTTTTGACCATATCGCCCATGTTTTTCTAATCAATGCGTCAGCATGGTGGCCAAGTCAACCCGCGCACTCACCGCAAGCAGGCGTTTGTCGCGCGTCCACAGCGCCGCGCCCGGCGTCAACCGCACCGCAGCCAACAAATGGGCATCCACATAGCCGATGCCCAACCCGTACAGCGCGTTCTCGGCAATAAAGCGGAACACCTCCTCGTGGGTAGCGACATTGGCCTGCGGCATATCCTGCAAAGCGCCCAGAATAATGTCGCGCTGACGCAAACTGCCCAAGGCCAGCTCCCCGGTTACGAAAGGGTGAGCTAGCACTCGCCCGGACTCCAGCAGCCCTGCCAGCACCGTATCGCCTCTGCGCAAATGGTCGATCCACACCGAGGTGTCGACGAGTATCACCCCGCCTCCGTCTGCCGCCGGGGGACTGCTTGCAAAGCAGGTTCGGTGCCGCCCAGCAACGCCAGGCGGCGCCCGCTTTCGCGCTCGATCAACGCCTTCAACGCCTCGCGCACCAGCGTGGATTTTTCCTTCAGCCCGGTAAAGGCTTGCGCCTTGGCGACCAATTCATCATCGAGAGCAAGGGTGGTACGCATGATAGCTATTCCTTAAATCGAATGCAGGCACGAATTTTAACATCATTCGACACCGTTTTGGATGGCTTGGAAAAGCTGAATTCTTGTGGATATGCCGCCCTCGGCGCAAATACGTTGTGGGCACCTTCCACTTCCAGCTATTCGCGGCGAGGGAACCTCAATCTGGTATTGGCCATGCCCAGCGAACCTCTATTATCCT
>CALMWM010000354.1 GCA_937873435.1 uncultured Gallionellaceae bacterium | reverse complement strand
CGCCACCGGCACGCCCTACTTCGTCGCACGCAAGCTGCCGTGCGAGATGTGCGAAGACATTCCCTGCGTAAAAGCCTGTCCGACCGGTGCGCTCGACCACCATCTGACCGACATCGCCAAATCCAGAATGGGGCTGGCTGTACTGGTCGATCACGAGACCTGCCTCAACTTCCTCGGGATGCGCTGCGACGTGTGCTACCGCGTGTGCCCGCTGATCGACAAGGCAATCACCCTGGAAATACAGCACAACCAACGCACTGCCAAACATGCGATGTTCCTGCCCACGGTGCATTCCGACGCCTGCACCGGCTGCGGCAAATGCGAGAAGGCCTGCGTGCTGGAAGAAGCCGCGATCAAGGTGTTCCCGCTCAAGCTTGCCAAGGGTGAAATGGGGCATCACTACCGGCTGGGCTGGGAAGAAAAGAAGAAAGCCGGCGAAAGCCTGGTGGCGCCCGATCTCGAACACCAATACACCTTGCCGGAAGGCTACAAGTATGAACAGGGCCGCGGCTTGATCCCAGGCAGCGGTGCAGAGCCTGCCGCACCGATGCCACCAGCCTATGGAGACAAACCATGAGCGCCGCCAAGAAGATCGGCGCCGACGCCGTCATCGCGAAAGGCTGGCTTGGCGCGCACAAATGGCTGATCTTGCGCCGCCTCTCCCAGCTCGGCATATTGACCCTGTTCCTGCTCGGGCCGCTGGCCGGCGTATGGATAGTCAAAGGCAATCTGGCGTACAGCCTGACGCTAAACACCCTGCCGCTGACCGACCCCTATGTGCTGCTGCAATCGCTGCTGGCCGGCCATGTCGCGGAAAAAATGGGGCTGATCGGCGGCGCTATCGTACTGGTATTTTATTTTCTAGCCGGAGGCCGGGCCTATTGTTCCTGGGTGTGCCCGGTCAACCTGGTAACCGACGCTGCCGTTTGGTTGCGCGGGCGTCTCGGCATCAAGAGTAACGCACACATCTCACGCAATACCCGCTACTGGGTTTTAGCGATGACCTTCGTGCTTGCGCTGTTGACCGGCACGATCGCATGGGAATTGATCAACCCGGTTTCCATGTTGCACCGCAGCCTGATATTCGGCATTGGCATGGCATGGACGATCGTTTTGGCGGTATTTCTGTTCGACTTGTTGGTCAGCCACAACGGCTGGTGCGGTCACGTCTGTCCTGTCGGCGCTTTTTACAGCGTGCTCGGCAGATGGAGCCCACTCCGCGTTAGCGCGTCAAAACGCAGCAACTGCAACGACTGCATGGACTGCTACGCCGTTTGCCCAGAACCGCAGGTCATTAAACCGGCGCTGAAGGGCGAGGCAAAAGGGCTCGGGCCGCTCATTCTATCGCCCAACTGCACCAACTGCGGGCGCTGCATCGACGTATGCGCCAAAGACGTTTTCCGCTTCGGCATACGTAGTGGAAAATAACCCCGGCTATTTGAACGGAAAGGTGAAGATTGCTTTCACCACCGACTTGTCGGCTGTGTCGGTCCAGCCGTGGCCGACCCCCAAGTTCAATTCCCAACCTTTACCTTCATATTCCATCACCGCATAGGTGCTCTGGCCTGATTCGCGTCCGAAATGGAGATGGTCAACCTTGCCCAATTCGGCATAGTGTTCCACGCCAAATGCCATACCGTCAGCGGTTTTGCGCATCACATTGAAAGCAAGATCGAAATCCGGCGTCGCTCCCGCGCCTCCCGACATAGCCCATCCGAACACAGGGTTCACCGTTAACAACCAATCCCCTTGCCTGGTTCCAAAAATAGTACGCAGTTCGCTATTCCAGTAATCTTCCGCTACTCGACGCGAACTGTAGCCCACCTCCAGATTGACGCCGTAAAACAGTGTTTCCGCACTTTTCAGATACTTCAGGCGCAGCTTGCCGCCGTCCATCGTATATCCTCCGTCGGCTGAATAGCTCATTGGCAAGTAAAAACCCATGTCCCAATTTTCCGCCAACCCGAAAGAAAACTCCGGGGTCACCCGCAACACATGATACGGCGCTCGCTCCCCCTCATAATCGGGTGTTTTCCGGCCCTTGGTGACAAAATTGGTGTGGATTTCCAATTCTGCCTCGCCGGGCGCATTCAGGTCGTCGCTATAGACCTGGATTTCATCCGGTGCGCCCTGCACCTGCCAACTGGCTATCAGCGCAAACAAACAGCCCACGACAGAAACGACCCGCCGAAACTTCGGCAACCCTGAAATATAAACAAGCATGATAACAACCTCGCGAATGAGAATTATTATCAATTGTAAAGTAAAAGATACCAATGCTCAATCTTCTTTTATTTCACCGCGGCCCAATAGGCTTGGTGACTGGCAACACTGCTCGTGCGCTCGACAACCACCTCGATCAGGCTCACGCCGGGTCTTTCCAATGCCTGCTTGAAAGCATCCGTGAATGCCTGCGGGGTCTCTACCCGCTCGAATCGCAGACCGTACAGCTTTGCGGCCTGCTCGAAATCCAGGCCGGCGGGTGTCAACCAATAGCGCTCGAAACTATCCAGCCCAGCTTGCGGCAGGTAGCTGAAAATCCCCCCGCCGCCGTTGTTCAGCACCACCAGCACGGCATCCAAGCCGCGCGCTGCGGCGAGGCCGCCGAGATCGTGGCAACAGGTCAAATCGCCGAGCAGCGCGGCGACCTTTCCCCGCTTGACCGCCGCCATTCCCAAAGCAGTGGAAACATTGCCGTCGATGCCGCTGGCTCCGCGGTTGGCGACGATGCGTAGCGGCTTGGCGCCGCTCCCGGAAAAACCGTCGATGTCGCGGATCGCCATCGAATTGCCGCTGAACAGCGTCGCAGCAGGGGGCAAGAGTGCGATCATCGCACGCACTATCGCGCTCTCGACTGGCAACGGCACGGCAATTTCGCCGATGGAACGCTCGGCGGCCAGAAAATCCACCAACCAGCCGGACGGCGCGGGTTCCAGCAGCATTCCGCTCAAGGACTCGCACAGCGCTGTTTCGTCGCAATGCAGCAGCAGATCGGCACGATGCAGCGGATCGAGACGGCGCCCATGCGCTTCGACCAGGATATGGCGCGCCGGCAGCGCCAGGTATTGCTGCAAGGTTTTGGATACCGGCATCGCTCCGAAACGCAGCACCCACGCCGGACGATGGCCTTCGGCGAAATCGCGGTTGCGCAGATAGGCGTCGTAGCGCGTCGAAATGCGGCTACGCTCGTGTCCTCCAAAGCGCAGCCCGGACAGCGGATCGGCCAGCACCGGGCACTCCAGCCTCTCCGCCAGTGCGGCAACGGCAGCGCCAAATGCAGGGGAAAAGGCCTTGGCGCCGCACACGATCAGGCCGGGGCTACCCGACAGTTCTTCGGCGAGCGTGGCTACCGTGGCAGCGGGCGGCATCAGGATAGGATAGGCCACGCCGTCATCGCGGCTGGCGAAGTCGAAATCCAAATTAGAGGTTGGCACCAATGGTTCGCGTAGCGGCAGGTTGAGATGCACCGGCCCCGGCAACGGCCAGCGGCTCATGTCCGCAGCCTGGCGCGCCCGCATGGCGACATGCGCCAGTGCGCCGGAGCCGTCTTCGGCCACGCCGAGATCGAAGGCAAAGCGCACGTGACCACCGAACAGTTTAACCTGATCCACCGTCTGATTTGCCCCGCATTCGCGCAGCTCAGGCGGGCGATCGGCGGACAGCAGGATCAACGGCACCGCACCGTA
>CALMWM010000353.1 GCA_937873435.1 uncultured Gallionellaceae bacterium | reverse complement strand
ATACTCACGCTGGACGGCGGACTCCAGGCAGGCATTGGTGACCAGGCCGCCGTCATTCAACGCCAGCAAGGTGGCATGCAAAGCTGCGTTGCGAATCTGTCCTCCCGTGAGAGTGCAGCGCGTGACCACCTCATTCAACAGCCGTTGATCAACCGAGTTTGCAGGAGGCAAATGCAGTTGCCAGATTTGCCAGCGTTCTGTGGCTTCCGGTGGGCGAAAATCAATGGTCACATCTATTCGTCGCTGGAACGCGCGATCGAGATACTCGCTCGAATTCGTTGTAACGATCACAATTCCGCTGAACGATTCAAGCCGCTGCAGCAGGAAATTCGTTTCGAGGTTGGCGTAGCGATCGTTCGACGTATTCACGCTGGTGCGCTGTGTCAGGAGTGCATCGCCTTCGTCAATCAGCAGGATGACATCAAGTTCTTCGGCGCGCGAAAATACTTTATTCAGGTTTTTTTCGGTTTCGCCAATATATTTATTGACCACCGCCGAAAGATCGAGCCGATATATATCCATTTGCAGCTGGGCTGCCAGAAGGCGCGCGGCCAGCGTCTTGCCAGTGCCGCTTGGTCCAGTGAATAAGGCGCGCACCCCCGCGTTGACTTGAGAGGTAAGCACCGTACCCACGGCAGCGGGCAAGTGTTCGCGCCGCTGGCAACGTGTCTCCAATTCCTTCAGGTCGCGCTGGGTATTTTCGCCAACGGCCAGGTGACTCCAATCGCCGGCTACCTCAAGACGCGTGGCCAGTGTTTCCAGGGTTTGTCGGCTAAGTACCCGGCTAGCCTGCTGCACATCTTCCAATGTGATCGCCTCATGGCCCGTCAGTGCGGCTTGTGCATGCGCAATTTGTGCAGCTCGATAAATATTACCGCTTGTCAGCCGATAGCGGTCCGCAATCGATGCAAGCTGGCCGGCTGGATAGGTTTCTGCGGCGTGTTGCCAATGCTGGCAACGCAATGAGGCATCGGGTATATCGAGTGAGATTATGACTGCACATTCGAGCGGCGGCCCGGCTAACCCGCCTGTCTTGCTTGACACCACTCCAAGCGGGCCATCGTTTCCGACGATTTCAGCCACTTCCGCGATTTCGCCAGGCACAAGATCAAAAGCAACAACCGGCACGGCACGCAAGAGTGTGGATAGCGTCCCAATTAATCGCCAACAGTCTGCATCCTGTTGGCAGGCGCTGTCGATCTTCAGCAGGCCGCGGCCCAGTGCCCGGGCAAGCGCACCCACAAGTGTGTGCCGTCCATTATGCTGGGGACCTCGCACAACGACAGTCTGTATGTCACCGCTTCTCAGCAGGGCAGGCAGCGTCTGTAAAATGTTTTGCACTTGCGTGGGAACAATCAGTTCGTCACAAGTCAATAACCGGTCGGGCGGCTCGTAGTGCGCCCAGGAGGCAATGGTCTCGTGATGTTCACCACAGAGCGCATCCCAAATTGACGCGGGTATCACGGGCACTTGATCCAGGCGAGGCGCATCAGGATTAATAATGCGGATCAGTCCCAGCTGCTGCAAGCGGCGCAGATTTACCCGGGCATCGCTTTCCCCGTCCTGCCAAACGCTCAATATCCCGAGCGTCGGCCGGTGCTGGCCGGTTTCACCTTGCAGCGCATCGAACAAGATGCCAAAGCGGGGATCTTCTTCGATCAGGCCTATGGTGATAAGTAAAATCTGTGAGCGGTAATCGAGACCGGTGGCGCGAGACAATGCCCGCAGCGGCAAATGCTGGTCGACGCCTGCTTCCCATTTCGACAAGTTTTTCTGCCACCATTGCTTGCCATCCGCGATGGATTTTCCCTCCAGCCCGCAAGCCGCCAGCTGATCCTGGTAGCCCACCAGGAACGGGAATTTTTGCAGCATGGCTTCATGCGAATCGAAAAGG
>CALMWM010000352.1 GCA_937873435.1 uncultured Gallionellaceae bacterium | reverse complement strand
GCGCGACGACAGCATCGGGGTCAGCGTGAACGACACGAACAGCGACACCAGCACGCCGAAAGTGACCACCACCGCGAAGGATTTGAAAAACTGGCCGATGATGCCGCCGAGGAACATCACCGGGGCGAAGATCGACACCAGCGACAGGGTGGCGGCGAGCACCGCGAACACCACTTCGCGGCTGCCGTTGACCGCCGCAGCGACCGGGTCGGGGTCGATTTCCTCGCGGTGGCGGAAGATGTTTTCCAGCACCACGATGGCGTCGTCCACCACCACCCCGATCAGCAGCAGCAGGGCCAGCATGGTCAGCGAATTAAGGGTGAAGCCGGCGAAATAGATCACCGCCACCGCGCCGAGCAGCGACACCGGGATCGCGGTGGCAATGATCAGCGTCGAACGTACGCTGCGCAGGAACAGCCAGACCACCAGCGAGGCCAGCAGCGTGCCCTCGACCAGGTGCTCTTTCAGCGAGTTGACGATTTCCAGGATGAACACCGCGTCGTTGGAGACGATGTCCAGCGTCATGCCGGGCGGCAACTGCGGGATGATCTCGGTTTCCAGGCGCTGCTTGATCGCATCGACGATGGCGACGGTGTTGGTGTTGGCTACCTTGACGATGCCCAGGCCGATGGTGGTCTTGCCCATGAAGCGGGCGAGCTGGCGGTAGTCGGCGAGGCCGTCCTCGATTTCCGCCACATCCTTGAGGCGTACCGGCGCGCCGTCGCGGTAGGCCACCACCATTTTTTCCAGTTCGTCGAGACGGTGGAATTCCAGGTCGAGCTTGATCAGGTTTTCGGTGGCCTGGCCGACCAGGAAGCCGCCGGCCACCTGCACATGCTCGTTGGCGAAGGCATTGGTCAAGTCTTGGGCGGTGACTTGAAACGCCGCCATTTTCTTCGGCAGCAGGTTGACCCGGATGGTGCGGTCGCGCCGCCCGCCAAGGCGCACTTCGCCGACCCCGTCGATGGTTTCCAGGCGCTTCTTGATCACATTCACCGCGTGCTGGTTGAGCTGTTGCTGGGTGCGGTCGCCGCGCAAGGCCAGCCACATGATCGGCATCGCGTTGGTTTCCACCTTGGAAACCACCGGCGGGTCGGCGTCTTTCGGCAAACGCCGCAATACCTGGTTGACCTTGGACTGCACCTCGTTGAAGGCAACGTCGACTTTCTTGTCGAGGCTGAAGGTGATGTTGATCACCGACACGCCGGGCGAGGAACTGGACTGGATATGCTCGATGCCGGGCACGCTGTTGACCGAGGTTTCCAGCACGTTGGTGATGCTCGAATCGACGATGTCCGGGTTGGCGCCCTTGAGCGACGTGGAAATCGAGATAATCGGGAACTCGATGTAGGGGAAGCGATCCATCCCGATGCGCTGGTAGCTGATCAGGCCGAACAGCACCAGCACGGCGGACATCATGAACGCCAGCACGTGGCGTTTGATCGAGAGTTCGGGTAGGGTCATGATGGATTCTCTATTATTTGGCGTCTACTCATTCTCCCTTCTCCCGCGAGCGGGAGAAGGGCCGGGGATGAGGGTGTATGCATACAGGCAAGCGTTGCCGATGCACAACGTCCACCCCATCCCCTCTCCTTTATGCCCTTCAGGGTGCGCCTGCGGGCGAGGGGGCTTTTCTGCTTTGCGTTTCATCTTTTACTGTTTAGGCGCATTTTTCTGAGCGCTGGCATCTTTCACCGTCACCGCAGCCTGGTCGGTGAGGAAACCCGCGCCATCCAGCGCCACGGTTTCTCCCGCAGCGATACCGGACAGGATTTCCACCTGGCCGTTGTTCTTGCTGCCGGTTGCGACGATGCGCTGCTGCGCCTTGCCGTTGGCCACCGCGTAAACCACGGTCCCGGCGGGACGCAAGACCACGCTGGTTTCGGGTACGGTAACCGCGTTGGCGTGGGTTTCCACCACGACTTCGCCGTCCACCGAGGCGCCCGGCTTCCAGTCGCCGGGATTTTTCACTTCGACAATGGCATCGAAGGAGCGGCTGCTTCCGCCCACTTGCGGGCGCAGTTGCGCGATCCTGCCCTCCACGGTCTTGCCCGGCGCGGTGGGCGTAGTCAACAGCACGCGCTGGCCGGGCTTGACGCGAGACGCGACGTTCTCCGGGAACGGCAGGCGCACCCTCAAGGCGTCGCTAGTGGCAATCTGGAACACCGGCTTGCCTAGTTCGATCCAGTCCCCTTCGGAAACCAGGCGCTGATCCACCCGGCCGGATACCGGCGATACGATGCGCGTGCGAACCAGGTTCTTGGCGGCGCGCACGTTCTGTTCGTGGGCGGCGACGTTCTGCGCCTCCGCGTTCTCCAACTGGGTCGGCGAAATGAAGCCCTTGGCGGCCAAGTCGCGGTAGCGTTCGGTCAGGCGTTGCTGGGTCAGTGCCTGTGCTTCCAGCTTCTTGGCGTCGGATGCGTAGTCGCTGGCATCGAGCTCCGCCAGAACCTGGCCTTTCTTCACCGCATCGCCGATCTCCGCCCGGATTTTGACGATGCGCCCGGCCACTTCCGCACCGACCTTGGGTGCGGTGGCGCTATCGGCATCGCCCACCGCCCGTTCGGTAATCAACACATCGTGCGCCTGCGCCTGGGTGACGGTGATGATCGCCGCGGGCGGGCCGGCGGGCTTTTTCTCTTCGGCTTTTTTGGCGCAACCGGCCAACAATCCGGCGCTCAACAGAAGTATCGTCAACAGTGCATGGTTTTTCATCGCATCGTCCAGAATCAGGATTGTTTCGGGGGCAATATGCCGTGCATCAGGATATCCACCAACAGCTTGCTGTAGGCGGCAGGGTCGTCGGACAAATGCGTGACATCGGGCAGGTGGCGCGACACTTCGCGCGACTGGAAAAAAAACATGTTGGCGGCGATCAGCAGGGTCGCGACCATCCCGGCATCGACATCGGCGCGCAGCTCGCCACGTTGCTGGCCGCTGCGCATGATCGCCACCAAACGGGCGAAATTGTCGCCGAACACCTGCTCGGCTAGTTCCTGGCAACGTTGGGGATCGTTCTCGATCACTTCGCGCTGGATCAAGCGCGAGGTTTGTTCGTTTTCCAGCAGGTGCGCCAGGTGCGCTCGGGCAAAATGGTGCAGGCGCTCGACGAACGTGCCGCTGGTGCCTTCCAGATTATCCATCAGCGGAGTGGAGCGGCGGCAGGCATTGCGCATCGCTGCCAGATAGAGCGCGTTCTTGGAACTGAAATGATGAAAAATGTTGGCCTTGCTAACGCCCGCCAGCTCCGCCACCGCGTTCATCGAAACCGCGTCGAAGCCGGATTCGGCAAACAGCTTTTCCGCTGCGGCGAGGATTCTTTCGGTTGCATCGCCGCTGGTTGGTGGCGATGCCTTTGCGAGAGACTTAGACACGCATTCTCCATCTTGAACCTAGGGATAAGGCGGCCAAGATAGCACTGACTGACCGGTCGGTCAATAATGCGGCAGGCACGATTTACGGCAGGATTTTCTCGTTCTGAAAAATCTGCGCCACCGTCTCGCGCTCGCGCACCGGATGGACATTGCCGCCGTCGACGATGACTTCCGCCGCGCGCGGACGGGTATTGTAGTTGGAACTCATGCTCATGCCGTAAGCGCCGGCAGACAGCACCGCCAGCAGGTCGCCTTCGGCCAGCGCCAGTTCGCGCTCGTGGCCGAGGAAATCGCCGCTTTCGCAGATCGGGCCGACAATTTCGTAGGATGTTGGGGTGCCTCGGCTTTCCTTCACCGCGACGATGTCGTGCCAGGCATCGTAAAGCGCCGGGCGCATCAGATCGTTCATCGCGGCATCGACGACGGCGAAATTTTTCGCCTCGCCGTGTTTCAGGTATTCCACCTTGGTCAGCAGCAATCCGGCGTTGCCGACCAGCGCGCGCCCCGGTTCGACCAGGATTTTTTGCGTTCGTCCGTCCAGCTTGGCGAGCAGGGTTGCCGCGTATTCGGCGACCGGCGGCGGGGTTTCGTCGCGGTAGCGGATGCCCAGGCCGCCGCCGAGGTCGAGATGGTGAATCGGGATGCCTGCCGCTTCGAGTTGGTCGAGCAAGGCCAGCACCTTGTCGAGCGCATCGGCGAAAGGCGCGGCTTCGGTGATTTGCGAACCGATGTGGCAATCCACCCCGGTCACCGCCAGATGGGGCATCTCCGCCGCCTTGAGGTAGAGCGACAGCGCCTCGGCAATCGGCACGCCGAACTTGTTGCCCTTGAGCCCGGTGGAAATATAGGGATGGGTCTTGGGATCGACATCGGGGTTGACGCGCAGGCTGACCGGGGCTTTCTTGCCCATTTCGCCGGCGACCCGGTTGAGGCGCTCCAGTTCCATTTCCGATTCGACGTTGAAGCACAGGATGCCGGCTTCCAGCGCCAGGCGCATTTCCGCGGCGGTTTTGCCGACGCCGGAGAACATCACCTTGCCGGCAATGCCACCCGCCGCCAGCACGCGCTGCAACTCGCCGCCGGACACCACGTCGAAGCCGGCACCGAGGCGCGCGAACAGGTTGAGGATGCCCAGGTTGGAGTTGGCCTTGACCGCGAAACACACCAGGTGGTCGCGGGCCGCGAAGGCCTGGTCGAAATCGCGGAAGGCCGCGCTCAACGCCGCGCGGGAGTAGGCGTAGAGCGGGGTACCGAACTGGTCGGCAAGGCGGCTAAGGGGAACGTCCTCGGCGTGCAATTCGCCGTGACGGTATTCAAACGGATTCATGGCTATTTTTCCTGGGATGGCAGCGGCGTTGGTGCAGCAGGCTTTTCGACCTTGGGTTGCGGTTGCTCGGGCAGGTACAATGACCCCTTGTGCCCGCAGCCTTGCAGCAAAAGCACAAGCATTACTGGTAAATAAACAGATCGCATATTATGCTCGGTCGTTTCGAAAATCGAAGCAAGATTATATAAGGATTAACCATGACGGACAGCGAATTCACCCGTTTGGCGGATGAAACCCTGGCACGTATCGAGAGCGCTCTTGACAATTGCACCACCGATATCGACTACGAAACCCACGGTGGCGTGCTCGAACTGACCTTCGCCAACGGCACCCAGATCATCGTCAACAAGCAATCCGCTGCCCACGAAATCTGGCTGGCGGCGAAAGCCGGCGGCTTCCACTTCACCTGGAAAGACGGGCAATGGCGCGATACGCGCGACGACAGCGAGCTGCTGGCGGCATTGAACCGCTACGCCAGCGCGCAAGCGGGCGAAACGATACAACTGGCCCTTTAGATTTTCCGCGACCCATCTTGCTGACGCTCTTCGCCAAATTACCCTTATGCTGGCTGCATCGCCTCGGCGCGCTGCTGGGCTGGCTGGTTTACCTCGCCTCGCCGCGCTATGCGGCGCGCCTGCGCGAGAACCTGGAAAAAAGCCGGGTTTGCCCCGACCCAACCGCATATCGCCGCGTGTTGCGTCAGGCGGTCGCCGAGGCCGGCAAGGGCGCGACCGAGCTGCTCGCGGTCTGGCTGCGCCCGGAAGACCAGGCCTTGCAGCTGATGCGCAATCGCCACGGCTGGGAACATGTCGAAGCGGCGCTAGCACGCGGCAAGGGGATTATTTTCCTGACGCCGCATCTGGGCTGCTTCGAAATCACCAGCCTGTATTATGCGGCGCGCCATCCCATCACCGTGCTGTACCGTCCGCCCAAGCTGCGCCGCTTGCAACCGTTGCTGGAAATCGGCCGTCAACGCGGCCAGGTGACGCTGGCGCCGACCGACATGAGCGGGGTGAAAGCCTTGCTCAAGGCGCTGAAACGCGGCGAGGCGGTGGGCATCCTGCCGGATCAGGCGCCGGGCGAGGGCGAAGGCGTGTGGGCGGAATTCTTCGGGCGCCCCGCCTACACCATGACGCTGGCCGCGCGGCTGGCGCGCAGTACCGATGCGGCGGTTATCCTCGCCTACGCCGAACGGCTGCCGCGCGGAGCAGGCTTCGACCTGTGGCTGGAACCCTTGCCCGCAGGACTCCCCGACCAGCCGCTGGCTGCGGCGAATTTCATCAACCTGGCCATCGAAAACCTGATCCGCAAATTGCCGGCGCAATACCTGTGGAGCTATAACCGTTACAAAACCCCGCGCGGCGTCGAGCCGCCCCCCTCCCCATGACCCGTCTAGGCATTTTCATTTTGTGGTTGCTGCATTTCCTCCCGCTCGCGCTGCTCGCACGCATCGGCCAGGGCTTCGGCATGGTGCTTTACGCCTTTGCCCGCGAGCGGCGCCGGATCGCGCGCACCAATCTGCGCCTGTGTTTCCCCGAGATGGGGGATCAACCGCGCGAAGCGCTGGTGCGCAGGCATTTCCGCGCGATGGGACGCGGCCTGCTGGAATTGGGCATCTTGTGGTGGTCGTCGAAAGAACGCATTCAGCGCTTGGTGAAAATCGAGGGAGTCGAGCATTGGCAGGCGCTGGGCAACCAGCCGACGATCTGGCTGGTGTGCCATTTCGTCGGGCTGGACATGGGCGGAATGCGGCTGTCTACCGAATACCCCTTCGTCACGCTGTACCGCCAGCAGCGCAACCGCTTTTTCGACCGGATCTTGCGCTGCGGCCGCACCCGCTTCGGCACCACCACGCTGTTCTCGCGCCAGGACGGTATCCGCCCGGTGGTCAAGGCGTTGCGCGGCGGCCTGCCGTTCTATTACGTGACCGACCAGGATTTCGGGGCGAAGGATGCGCTGTTCGTGCCGTTTTTCGGAGTCCCCGCCGCCACCATCACCGGCCTGTCGCGCCTGTGCAGCGTGGCGGGTGCGGCGGTGGTTCCCTGCATTACCCGCCAGCTTCCCGGCGGCGCCGGTTACGTGCTGAAGTTTTACCCGGCCTGGGAAA
>CALMWM010000351.1 GCA_937873435.1 uncultured Gallionellaceae bacterium | reverse complement strand
GCGAAGCGCATTCCACAACTCAACACTCAACATTCAAAACTAAAAACTGCTTTTAGGCTGTCGTCTCAACATCGCTTCCAGAACGTCGGGAAATTCATTTTGAACACCTTGCCAATAAATGATTTATCACCGCATAAACAAAATATATAGCAAGGTGCGAAAATTCCCAACAGTTTTTTACCTTCCCGCCATCAGCTGATCCATCAGCCTAAGTCCGGAGAAAGCATCCTTGGCGTAATGCACACCGGGATACACGGCGCTGCAGTCTACTTCCACGTATTTGCGGGTCAGGGCCGCGCCGCCGAGGATGACCGGGGTGGACATCTCCAGCTTGCGCATCTCTTCGAGGTTTTCCTTCATGATCACCGTCGATTTCACCAGCAGGCCGGACATCCCGATGGCGTCGGCGTTATGTTCGCGTGCCGCCTTGAGGATGGCGTCCAGCGGCTGTTTGATGCCGATGTTGACGACGTTGTAGCCGTTGTTGGTGAGAATGATGTCCACCAGATTTTTGCCAATGTCGTGCACGTCGCCCTTCACCGTGGCCAGCACCATCGTTCCCTTGTGCGAACCGGCAGCGCGTTCCATGAAAGGCTCAAGATAGGCCACCGAGGCTTTCATGGTCTCGGCGCTTTGCAGCACGAAGGGCAGTTGCATTTCGCCGCTGCCAAACAGTTCGCCCACCACCTTCATGCCGTCGAGCAGGATGGTGTTGATGATGTCCAGGGGCGTGTAGGTTTTCAGCGCCTCGTCGAGATCGGCCTGCAAGCCCTGTTTGTCGCCGTCGATAATGCGCGCCTTGAGCGCCTCGGCGATATTGGCCGGCTTGGCCTTGACGGTCACCGCCAGGGTGACATCCTTGAACAGGTCGACGTAGGCCAACAGCGGGTCGCGTCCATCGTGGGCACGGTTGAAAATCAGGTCTTCCGCCGCCTGCCGATGCTCGTCGGAAATCTTGTGCAGCGGCATGATCTTGGAGACGTGGATGATCGCCGCGGTCATGCCGCGCTTCTGCGCATGGGCGAGGAACACCGAATTCAGCACGTGGCGTGCGGCGGCGTTGAGGCCGAAGCTGATGTTGGACAGCCCCAGCATGATCTGGCATTCCGGCAATTCGCGGGCGATGCGTTCGATCGCGTCCAGCGTGTTGATCCCGTGGTTGCGGTCTTCCTCGACGCCGGTGCAGATGGTGAAAGTCAGCGGGTCGAACAGCAGGTCGCAGGCCGGCAGACCATGCTGCTTGACCGCGAAATCATAAAGGCGATGGGCGACCTTGAGCTTGTCGTCGACTTCCTTGGCCATGCCCTGCTCGTCGATGGTCAGTGCCACCACCGCCGCGCCGAACTTCTTCGCCAGACGCAGCACTTGCGCGGCCTTTTCCTCGCCGTCTTCGAAGTTGATCGAGTTGATGATCGCCTTGCCGCCGATCAGCTTGAGTGCGGTTTCGATCACCGGCAGTTCGGTGGAGTCGATCACCAGCGGTACCGCCACCTGGCCGCGATAGCGCGAGATCACCTCGGTCATGTCGCGCGCTTCGGGGCGTCCGACATAGGCCACGCACACGTCGAGCGCGTGCGAGCCTTCCTTGACCTGCTCGCGTCCGATCGACACCAGCGCATCCCAATCCTCGGCGTTGAGCAAATCGCGGAACTTCTTCGAGCCGTTTGCATTCGAGCGTTCGCCGATCGCGAACACGGCATTTTCCTGGCGCAAGGCCACGGCGCTGTACAGCGACGACACCGAAGGCTCCCAGTTTGGGGTGCGGGCGACCGGCGCCTTGTCGGCGCGTGCGTCGAGCATCTTGCGCACCGCCGCGATATGCGCCGGTGTGGTACCGCAGCAGCCGCCCACCAGATTGATGCCGTCTTCTTCGATAAAGCGTTTATGCCAGTCGGCCAGCTCCTGCGCAATCAACGGATATTCGGTCTTGCCGTCCACCAGCATCGGCAGCCCGGCATTCGGCATCACCGAAATAAAGCCGCGCCAGCGCTCGCCCAGCGCTTTCACATGCTCGGACATTTCCGTCGGGCCGGTGGCGCAGTTCAGGCCCATGCCGTCCACGTCGAGCGCATCGATTGCCACCATCGCCGCGTGAATATCGCTGCCGACCAGCATCGCGCCAGTGGTTTCGATGGTCACCTGGACAAAAATCGGCAGGTCTTCGCGTCCTTTTTCGCTACGCGCCAGCTTGCAGCCGTTCACCGCTGCCTTGATGGTCAGCAGGTCCTGGTTGGTTTCCAGCAGGAAGGCATCGATGCCGCCGTCTATCATCCCGCGCGCCTGTTCGGCGTAGGAATCTTCCAGGGTGTCGTAATCGAGATGGCCGAGGCTGGCCAGTTTGGTGCCGGGGCCGACCGAACCGAGCACGAAGCGCGGCCATTCCGGGGTGGCGTATTCGTCGGCCAGGCGGCGTGCGATTTCACTAGCGCGGCGGCTGATTTCGTAGGTTTTGTCGGCCAGTTCGAATTCGGCCAGCACCACTTTGTTGGCGCCGAAAGTATTGGTTTCCACGCAATCCGCGCCGGCGTCGAAATAGGCGCGGTGGACATCCTCGATAAAATCGGGGCGGGTCAGTACCAGCACTTCGGAACAGTTTTCCAGGCCGAGGAAGTCTTTTTCGATATCCCAGTCACGTGCCTGGATCAGGGTGCCGGTACCGCCGTCGCAGAGCAGCACATGCTGGCGCAGACGTTCAATAAATGGATGTGCCATAGGAAAAATAGTGTACGAATTAAAGGGGGATGTTTTTTGCGGAACGTCTTGAGGAATATGGGCTAAATTATATCCCACATTTACATGCGGCGATAATGCGGCAAAGCGCATGG
The DNA here is from genome assembly GCA_937873435.1 of uncultured Gallionellaceae bacterium. GTDB lineage: Bacteria > Pseudomonadota > Gammaproteobacteria > Burkholderiales > Sulfuricellaceae > JAGXQV01. The sequence goes on along the minus strand of CALMWM010000351.1, from coordinate 9,719 downwards.
TAAAATGCGCCGATGAATAAACGCTCCGCCATCGTCCCTGACAATCCCGTTCCCGTCCCGCCGTTCTGGGGGGCCAAATGTATCGAGCATATCCCGTTGAAGGCGCTGGTGCCGTACATCAACAAGACCGCGCTGTACAAATTCCAGTGGGGCTACAAGCCGAAAGGCAAAAGCACCGAGGAATACCGTGCCTGGGCCAAACAGGAAATCGACCCGATATTCAACCGCCTGATCGCCCAAAGCGAAGCGGAAAACATCCTGCGCCCGCAGGCGGTGTACGGTTACTTCCCGTGCCAGGCGGCGGGCGACGAGCTGATCGTTTACGCCGAACCGGAGGGGCGCACGGAGCGCTGCCGCTTTCCTTTTCCGCGCCAGAGCAGCGAGCGCCGCCTGTGCATCGCCGATTTTTTCCGCCCGGTGGAAAGCGGGGAAATGGATGTGGTGGCCTTTCATCTGGTCACCGTCGGGCAGCACGCTTCGGATTTCGCGCGCGACCTGTTCAGCCGCGACGTTTACCAGGAATACCTGTACTGGCATGGCATGAACGCCGAGGGCACGGAAGGCCTGGCGGAATTCATCCACAAGCGCATCCGTAGCGAACTCGGCTTCGGCGCCGAAGATGCGCGCGACATCCACGATCTGATCAAGCAGCATTACCGCGGCAGCCGTTATTCCTTTGGCTACCCGGCCTGCCCCAATCTTGCCGACCAGGACAAGATCCTCGATTTGCTGGGCGCCGAACGCATCGGCGTGGTGATGGGCGACGAAAGCCAGCTGTGGCCGGAAGACTCGACCAGCGCGATCATCGTCCACCATCCCGACGCCAAATATTTCGGAGTATGAATTTAAAGACAGTGTTGAGTTTTGAGTGGTGAGTGTTTAGTGAATGTCGCCGCGCTTGGCGCGGCGGATTGATCAAAATGCCCTCCACCAACTCAACACTAAACACTCACCACTCAAAACTGATTTTCCTATGCACATTCACATTCTCGGTATCTGCGGCACCTTCATGGGCGGCATCGCCGCGCTGGCCAAGCAGGCCGGCCACACCGTCACCGGCTGCGACGCCAATGTCTACCCGCCGATGAGCACCCAGCTCGAAGCGCAAGGCATCGAACTGACCGAGGGCTTTTCCCACGAGCAGATCAAGCTCGAACCGGACGTGTTCGTAATCGGCAACGTGGTGTCGCGCGGCAATCCGCTGATGGAAGCCATCCTCGACCGCGGCCTGCCTTACGTCTCCGGCCCGCAATGGCTGGCGGAAAACATCCTTAGCCCCTCTCCCGTCTCGCCAGAGCGAGCAGCTTTGCTGCCGCTCTCGGCGGGGATGCCCCTTGCGGGCACAGGGAGAGGGGCTGGGGGAGAGGGTAAAAAATGGACGCTGGCGGTGGCCGGCACTCACGGCAAGACCACCACTTCGGCGATGCTGGCGTGGATTTTGGAAGACGCCGGCCTCAATCCGGGCTTCCTGATCGGCGGGGTGCCGCAGAATTTCGGGGTTTCGGCGCGCCTGACCGACAGCCCTTTTTTCGTGGTTGAAGCCGACGAATACGACACCGCCTTCTTCGACAAGCGCTCCAAGTTCGTCCATTACCGCCCGCGCACCGCAGTGCTCAACAACCTGGAATTCGACCACGCCGACATCTTCCCCGACCTGGCTGCCATCGAAACCCAGTTCCACCATCTGGTGCGGACCGTGCCGGCAAGCGGCCTGATCGTTTCCAACGGGCGCGAGGAGAATCTGGAGCGGGTGCTGACGCGCGGCTGCTGGACGCCGGTGGAGCGCTTCGGCACGCCGCAGGGCTGGAGCATCGGCGCCGCCGAGGCGGTGGCCTTCAAGCAGGAATACCAGGGAACCCTGCGCTGGGATTTGCTCGGCGAGCACAACCGGATGAACGCGCTGGCCGCCGTCGCCGCCGCGCGCCATGCCGGGGTGCCGGCTGCCGCCGGGATCGACGCGCTGACGCGCTTCCGCAACGTCAAGCGGCGCATGGAAGTGCGCGGCACGGTCAACGGTATCACCGTTTACGACGATTTCGCCCACCATCCCACCGCCATCGCCACCACCCTCGGCGGCCTGCGCCGCAAGGCCGGCGCGGCGCGCATCCTCGCCGTGCTGGAACCGCGCTCCAATACCATGAAGCTCGGCGTGATGAAAGACGCGCTGCCTGCCAGCCTGGCCGATGCCGACCAGGTCTTCTGCTACGGCGCCAATCTCGGCTGGGATGCCGCCGCCGCGCTCGCCCCGCTGGGCGGCAAAGCCGCGACGCATGACGATCTGGCGAAACTGGTCGCCGCCGTCAGTACCGCCGCGCAACCTGGCGACCATATCCTGGTGATGAGCAACGGCGGCTTCGGCGGCATCCACGAAAAACTGCTGGAGGCGCTGGCTGCTTGAATCATTCGGGATAGGCCGTGCATCTCGAATTCTTCCTTGATTATCTAACGTTAACGTAATATAAATATATTGTGTTAACGTTAATCGGAGAATGTCATGGATATTTGCGACGTGATGATACACATCGATGCCGCCCTTTCTGAAGCGCAAAGAACCGGGTTGGAGGAAGTCATTCGGCAACAGGACGGGGTTGTTGCAGCACGTTTCAATCCCGATAAAGATCACTTGCTGGTAGTGGCGTTCGACCCCGCCCAAGTCAGGGCGGGAGCGCTGCTGGCGGAAACAAAGGCGCTCGGCTACACTGCCCAGCTTATCGGAGGTTGAAGTAAGCACGTGCCAACTCAGCTGAAAAAAATTGGGGAAATCGCCGAGCTTTTGGGAACCACCACCCGGACACTGCGTTACTACGAAGAGGAAGGGCTGATAACGGCGCGCCGTTCGGCAGGCGGCACCCGTTATTATTGCGACGAAGACGTAGCCCGCTTTCGCGCGGTGCTGCGGCTTGCGGAAACCGGCTTGCCGCTGGAAGACATCCGCCGTCTCGCCAGCGAGCGGGCAAAACATCCCACCGGCGCACAAAGCAGCCAGGAAGTGCGCCGACTCATCGACATCCTGCTCACCAGCATCCGCAACCGGCAGGAGCGCCTCGCCAGCATCGCTGCGGAGTTGTCCGCCGCTGCCGGCGCCGTTGAGCATTGCCGGAATTGCAGCAACCCGCCCACTCGTCAGGGTTGCCCCGAATGTCCGCTCAATTCATTGCTCGGCGAATCGGATGTTCTCAACCTGATTTGGGAACAGGCTCAAACCGCGCCGTGATCCTTTACCTCCACGGTCTTAACAGTTCGCCCAACTCGCACAAGGCGCGGTTGCTGACAGCGCGCATGGCGGAACTGGGGCTGGCGGGGCGTTTGCTGATTCCTTTGCTCTCCCATGACCCGGCCAGCACCATAGCGGAAGTGGAGCGGCAACTCACGGCGCTGAACCGGTCGGTCACCCTGATCGGCAGTTCGCTGGGCGGCTTTTACGCGACCTGGCTGGCGGAAAAGCACGGCCTCAAGGCGGTGCTGGTCAATCCCGCCGTGGAAGCGCCGCGCTTGGCGCGCCAGTGGCTGGGGCCGCAGAAAAATTACTACAGCGGCGAGGAATGGATGCTGACCGAAGCTCACGTCGCTGCGCTCGATGCCATGGATGTTCCCGCCATCACCCACCCAGAGCGTTACCTGCTGCTGGTCGAAAGCGGCGACGAAGTGCTGGATAGCCAGCGCGCCGTGGAAAAATTCTCGGGTGCCCGGCAGATCGTGGTACCGGGCGGCGACCACGGCTGTGCGAGCTTTGCCGGGCATATCGATACCATCTTGCGCTTCGCCGGGCTGCTCGAATAGGGTAAAATTCGCGGTTCCGCTCCTCCCGGCTCACCCCCCATGAATATCCTTTACGAAGAAGACGGCGCTTTCAAGGTCGGCAGCATCATGACCGACAACGACAGCTCCTTGCAGGTCGAAGCGCTGCACGGCAAGCGCTCCAAAATCAAGGCGGATAAAGTGCTGCTGCGTTTCGACCAGCCGCTGGCAGGGTTCATGGAAGCCGCGCAAGCAATCGCCGACGACGTGGAGCTGGATTTCCTGTGGGAATGCTGCGGTGCCAACGAGTTCGCCTTCACCGATCTCGCCAAGGACTACTGCGGCCATGCGCCCAGCCCGACGGAAGCCGCCGGGCTGCTGTTCAAGCTGCACGGCGCGCCGATGTATTTCTACCGCAAGGGCAAAGGCCGCTTCAAGGCCGCGCCGGAGGAAAATCTCAAGGCAGCACTTGCCAGCGAGGAAAAGAAGCGCCGCCAGGCGCAACTGGTGGCGGACTATGTGACGCAGCTGACCGTCGGGCAATTGCCGGCGGAGTTCAGCGCGGAAATCGTCGACAAGATGCTCTACCAGCCGGACAAGAACACCCTCGAATACAAGGCGCTGGAACAGGCCTGCGACGCGGCCAAACTGACGCCGGCCAAGCTGCTCGACCATTGCGGGGCGATTCCCTCTTCGCACGATTACCATCTCAAGCGCTTCCTCGCCGAGTATTTCCCGCGCGGCGACGGTTTCGGCGATTACGGCGCGGCGCCGGAACTGCCGGAGGTGCCGTGGAGCGATGCGGCGGCTTTCAGCATTGACGATGCCACCACCACCGAGATCGATGACGCCTTCTCGGTCAAACTCTTGCCCAACGGCCATTGGCGCATCGGCGTGCATATCGCCGCGCCCACGCTCGCCATTGCGCCCGGCAGCCCGCTCGACGAAATCGCCGCGCAACGCCTGTCCACGGTGTACATGCCGGGACACAAGATCACCATGCTGCCGGACGAGATCGTCGAACTCTTCACCCTCGGTGAAAACAGCCGCTGCCCGGCCTTGTCGATGTATCTCGAAGTGACGCCGGAACTGGCCATCGTCAGCCAGGAAACCGTCGTCGACCACGTCGAGATCAAAGCCAACCTGCGCCACGACACGCTGGAGCCGCTGTTCAACGAAAATAGCGTGCTCTCAGAAGAAGGCGAATACGCCTTCAAGGACGAACTCCTGCTGTTGTGGCGTTTTGCCAGCAAGCTCAAGGAAGCGCGCGGCAAGCAGGACGGCCAGCGGATGTTCCCCGACTACAATTTCAGCGTCGCCGACGAGCGCGTCAGCATCGAGGAACGCAACCGCGACACCCCCATCGACCGGGTGGTGTCGGAGCTGATGATTCACGTCAACTCGCAGTGGGGCAAACAGCTGGCGGAAGCCGAAGTCAGCGCCATCTACCGCACCCAGGACGGCGGCAAGGTGCGCATGAGCACCACCCCCGCGCCGCACCAGGGCTTGGGCGTGTCGCATTACATGTGGTCGAGCTCGCCGCTGCGGCGCTATATCGACTTGCTCAACCAGCGCCAGTTGCTGGCCGTTCTGCGCGGCGAAGAAGCGCCTTATCCGCCGCGTAGCGACAAGCTCTACGTCACCGTGCGCGATTTCGAGCTGGCCTACGATGCCTACAACAACATCCAGCGCACCATGGAGAAATACTGGTGTCTGCGCTGGCTGATCCAGGAAAACGTCGCCGCCAGCGGCGCCACCGTGGTCAAGGAAAACACCATCAAGCTCGACAACATCCCGCTGTTCACCCGCCTGCCCTCGCTGCCACCCGATCTGGCGCCGGGTACGCGCATCCAGGTGGAAGTGTCGGCGGTCGACCTGCTGGATATGGATTTCGGTTGTCGCTTCGTTTCGCTGGAACAGGCCGAGCTACAGAGGATAGGCGCTGCTTGATGTACGGCTAAAAACCGTGGTGCGTCCCCAATTATTGCGTTGGAGGCAATATGACATACGATGAATACCAGAAAAGAATCAAGCAAATCAATTTGCGTTTAGAGCAAATGTCAAAACGGACTTCTGAAATGGCACGTTTCCATGCCGCACATACAGATAACCCAGACTTTGCGACACTGATGGATGAGTTCGACAATCTGATCAACCGTTCGGAGGAACTCACAACTGAAATGCTCAAACAGCTTGGGCAGCCCTAACGAATGAACATTACAGAAATCATCCACCTAATTCCTCTTATCCGGCCAGAGTATCAAGACTTGGCCGGTCATTTGGTTTCCATTCTTCTTCTCGTCTCAATCCTGTATGCCATCTTGAAAGTGCTACAGGCCAAAGAGATGAAGGCTCTGTTTCAGGGATTGAAGGAATTTGGAAAGTCATTTCTAAAGCAGGCTGCTGCGCAACTTACTCTGCCCACGAAATATCCTTGCATTGAGTTCATCTCAAGCGTTGCCATGGCTATTGTTGATTACTTAATGTTCTTGACGTTTTTCGCACTCTCAATGCTCTTCGGGGTCATGGCAATACTTTCTGACTCTGCAACACCATCAAGCAAGACGATGGTTCTGTTTGTGTCAGGCTTAGTTCTAATTGCGGCGCGCTTCTTCTTCGCAGAGGGCGAGCGTACCCGCATTGCACTACCTACTTTATGGGCGGTATGCAGGTCCAAACCGTCGCAGCAATATGCTGATCGCTAACCCCTCGGTCACACAGATGCTGCGCGATAAGGCCGCGCCGCGCCGGTTACTTCTACGTTGACGCTGTAGAAAACCTTCAGCAACGTAGCTTGGATGAAATGAAATCCGGGGCATCCCGAGCCTTGGCGAGATGATTGCCAGACGTTTGATCACGCCACCCATGCACCCATGCGACCTACCGGGCTTCGCCTGCTTGACATCATGCAACCATTGCACGATTATGGCGTCCATGCCTATCATTAAGCGCTTTGCGAATTGCCGGGTCAGCATCAATCCCAAAGACCACAATCCGCCTCATTTCCACGTGCGGATGAACGATGATCGCGAGGCTTGGGTGGCGATTGCCACGTTGGAAATTCTGCATGGCAAGGTGTTCGTGCGGGAAATTGCCGAGGTGTTGGATTGGGCGGTAGCCAATCGTGGGCTTCTGGCCGATAAATTCGAGGAGTTGCAGCAATGAGCCGGGATCACTTCAAATTAACCGCCGTTACGCCGCTTGAGGGCTACCGTTTGCGCCTGAGCTATGCCGATGCTGGCAGCTTCGATGTCGATCTGAGCGAATGGATTCAGACCGTCAAGGCGTTAGCCGCCCTCAAGGATGCCGCGCTTTTTGCGCAAGCCAGGGTGGGTTTGGGCGGATGGTCGGTGGAGTGGATCGAGGATGAACTCGACCTGGGTTCCGATAACCTGCGCAACCTGGCAATCGAACAGGCCGGCGGGATTGGTCATGAGCGCATCTGGAACTGGTTGCATGAAACCGGCCTGACACTCGAACAAGGTGCGGAGGCACTCGGTATCTCGCGCAGGATGCTGATCTATTACCGCGATGGCGAAAAGCCGATTCCGCGCCACATCTGGCTGGCCTGCCTGGGTTGGGAAGCCGTGCGTCCCGAGGGCAGCCGCTTGCCCAAGAATCTGCCAACGGCGCAGCAATACGCTGTTTTGCACGCATGATCGTCGCAAGCAAGTTGCGCTTGGGCGCCAGGTTTCCCAGGAAAAAATCCACGTCGTTATGATCGCTTTGCAGCGCCTTTCCTTTCTTGTCGATCCGCTGGCGGTGGCGCTGGGCATTTCCACCCGCCTCGCGCTGGCGCTGGGCCTCTCCGTGGCTTTCCACGGCGTGCTTCTGCTCGGCGTCCACTTCAAGGCGCCGCAGTGGAAACCCGATAAGGGCAGCGCCAACCTAGAAGTGGTGTTGGTCAACAGCAAGTCGGCCAATCGGCCGCACAAGGCCGATGCGCTGGCGCAGGCCAATCTCGACGGGGGCGGCAACACCGACGCAAAACGCCGCGCGCAAAGCCCTCTGCCGGTGCTTGAACAGGAGCAATCCCATGCCGAGACGGGCGAAAAAACCGGTCAGGTCAAACATCTGGAACGGGAGGCGCAAGCCTTGCTGACCCAAGTCAAGAGCAAAGCGGTGATCGAGCCGCCTGCCGAGAAAACCGTCGCCCCCGATGGTAAGCCCGACGTTTCGAGCATCACCGACCTGCGTTTGCGCAGTCTCGATGCGGCACGCCTGGAAGCGCAGATTGCGCAGGATTGGGACAAATACCAGGAGCGCCCGAAGCGCAAATTCGTCGGCGCGCGCACCCAGGAATACCGCTTCGCCCGCTACGTCGAGGACTGGCGCATCAAGGTGGAAAGGGTCGGCAACCTCAACTATCCCGAGGAAGCCCGCCGCCGCAAGATTTACGGCAGCCTGGCGCTAACCGTGTCGATCCGTTCCGACGGCGAGGTGGAGAACATCGAGGTCAGCCGACCTTCCGGCCACAAGGAGCTGGATCAGGCGGCAATCCGCATCGTGCGCCTGGCCGCTCCCTACGCGCCCTTCCCCGACGACATAAAGCGCGATACCGACATCGTCAGCATCACCCGCACCTGGATGTTCACCAAGGGCGACCAGCTGACGACGGAGAATTGAACCTAGAAAAAACGATTGAAACGCGGAGGACGCGCAGGACGCCGAGGAAAAACAGGGCTTTGAATTCCTTTGCGTCCTCGGCGGCCTCTGCGGTAAATCGCCGTTTTCAAGTTAATCCCGCGCCCAACATATGCCATAATTACACCCATGCAAAACGCCAACCTTACCGGCAATTTCCTGATCGCCATGCCTGCCATGGCCGACCCGTATTTTGCCAAGTCGCTGACTTATATTTGCGAGCACAACGAGCACGGTGCGCTCGGCGTGGTGATCAACCGCCCTATCGACATGACCTTGCAGACTTTATTCGACCAGGTTGACATCGCGTTGGAAAATCCCGAGGTTGCGAATCTGCCGTTATATTTCGGTGGGCCGGTGCAGACCGATCGCGGTTTCGTGCTGCACCAGCCGGTCGGGGCCTGGAGTTCGACGCTGGCGGTCGGCGACGATATCGGCCTGACCACCTCCAAGGATATTCTCGAAGCGGTGGGGCGCGGCGAAGGACCGGCGCGTTTGCTGGTTACGCTGGGCTATGCCGGCTGGGCGCCGGGGCAGCTGGAACACGAACTGGCGCAAAACGCCTGGCTCAATGTCGCCGCCTCGGCCAGCGTGATTTTCGACCTGCCCTGGGAAGAGCGCCTGGTGACGGCGATGACCATGCTGGGCGTCGATCTCGCCAGCCTGTCGGAAGTGGCGGGACATGCTTAATTGAGTGATGGGGAAAGCGTGATGGGTGATGAAAAACCAGCTTGTCCATCACTCATCACTCGTCACCCCTCACCCTCCGGCACCGTGCTCGGCTTCGATTTCGGTCTGAAGCGAATCGGGGTGGCGGTGGGCGATACCCTGCTGAAACTGGCGCATCCGCTGACCACCGTCGCCGAGGAAGGCAACCAGCGGCGTTTCGCCGCCATCGCGGCGCTGATCGCGGAGTGGCAGCCGGTGCTGGTGGTGGTCGGGTTGCCGGCCCATGCGGACGGCGTGGAGCATGAAATGAGCGCGCAATGCCGCCGTTTTGCGCGGCGCCTGGAAGGGCGCTTCGGACTTAAGGCGGCGCTGGTCGACGAACGCTTGAGTTCCGCTGCGGCCAGCGAAGATCTGGCCGAAATCGGGATACGCGGACGCAAGCAAAAGGCCGCTCTCGATCAAGTGGCGGCGCAACGTATCCTGCAATCTTTTTTGGATCATCCCGATCATGCAATTACCTGACGCAGAACAACTCATCCTCGATCTGGCGCGCCAGATCAAACCCCATCTGACCGCACCTTGCGCGCTGGTCGGCATCCATACCGGCGGCGCCTGGCTGGCGGAGCGGCTACAGCAGCTCCTCGGCAGCGAGATTCCGCTCGGGATGC